>JAIRUB010000217.1 GCA_031254635.1 Prevotellaceae bacterium
GAACTTGCCGACATTGACAAATTAGAGCAATTAGCATTGAATATCAAAAAAACCGCCTTGTGCGGACTGGGAAAAACAGCGCCCAATCCGGTTCTCACTACGATTAAGTACTTCCGCGAAGAATACGAAGAACACATCAAAGGTATTTGTCCAACCGGTGTTTGTAAAGCGATGACGAAATATGTTGTTGATGACAAATGCACAGGCTGCACCAAATGCGCTAAAGCCTGTCCGGTAGATGCCATTCCTTATACCCCTTATGAAGTGCATACCATTGATGTTGAACAATGTGTACAATGTGGGCTATGTATTGAAGAGTGTGGTTTTGATGCGATAAGGAAGATGTCAGTGAAGAATGACACATAAGTTTCCTTTAAATAGCCTCATTGACATTTAGAATTTTTGAATAATTTTTGTTTTCCTCTCCCTAATTCCTTAGTTTCTTAATCACCTTTCCTTAACCACTCCCAAGTTGTAGGCTGTCATAAGTTTTTGCAGGTCATCCACTTGTTTACGTAGTTCTTTGCCGATATCGGTTTGGCCAACACAAATCGGGTCGGGTGAAAGTGTCATCACCTGACGCGAAGAAATGATGTCACTATCTTCTTCTATTGCTTGCGTTTGAGAAGAGAAAGGCTGATGTTCCACCATTATCAGGCTGGTGGCGTTATAGATTAAGGTGTAGCCGGAAATGCCGGTTTCTTTACGATAAGGCTTCGACATGCCTCCGTCAATCACTAATAACTTGCCGTTAGCCTTTACCGGTTTTTCTCCTTTTACTACTTTCACAGGCATGTGTCCGTTGATGATATGCGATTTTTCAGGGTCTAAGCCAAATTCCTGCAGGATGAGGTCAACGCTATCTTCGTTGTCGCGGTTTTTGAAATAGAAATTTTGTACTTCTTCATGTAAATCCTTATCGTCGGTAAGATAACGTTCGAAGGTAGCCATTTTCTTTTTACCAAACAAAGGCGAGCAGGGGCCGCACCAGAGGTACCAGCAATGGTCGAAATCCTGTTGCGGGGCGCCGGTAATTTGCCTGTTTACCCATACGCGTCGCACTACACGGTCGAACTTGTCACAAAGCGCTTTGCCATATACCGGTTCGCCATTCATTTCGAATGACTCGAAAGTGTTTTTATCTTTCATGGGAATACAACCATGGAATAAGAGGTTGCTGTTGTAAGCAAGGTACATGCCGCCCTTACTAATGAGTATGTTAATATGCTGTTGCAATTTTTCACAATTGAGAAAACTGAATCGCAATTTATCGATTACTTCCTGTTCCTCCGGTGTTAATTTGTAGGGGTCTTTAGGGTCAACGGTGGGGAATTTGCTATCTTTTAACGGATACTCTTTACCATCAACTTTTAGGACACCCTTTTCAAAATCAATCTTATCCAACAATAAACGATGTCCCATATTGAATTGCGGATTGTGTTTGATTACACGTCCCTCGAGCTTCCAACCGATAACGCTGATGGCTTTGTGCATTAAGGTAGTAATACGTGTGTTGGCATCATGTACTGTCTTGCTGGTCTTTGGCACAAAACAATCGCAAGGGTCGTCGTTGTAGTGGGTCAAAGCAAAGGCCAGCAAGGGGAAGAGATTGATGCCGTAAGCATCTTCCAAGGTGTCTAAATTTTCGTAACGTGCCGAAAAACGGATAACTTCGGCAATATGTGCATCAATGCCGCTGGCCGCACCAATCCAAATAATATCATGATTGCCCCATTGAATGTCCACCGAGTGGTGCTTAGCAATAATCTGCATAACTTTTGATGCGTCCGGTCCACGGTCAAAGATGTCGCCGATAATGTGCAATCTGTCGATTAGCAAACGTTGGATGAAACCGCAAATAGCAATAATGAAATGCGGCGCACGGCCAATATTGATGATAGATTGCAGTATGCTGTCAATATATTCATTTTTCTTCTCGCTAACCTCATTAATCAATTCATCGATAATGTAAGCAAAATCGACAGGCATAGCTTTACGCACTTTCGAACGGGTATATTTTTGCGCTGCATCACGGGCTACGTCCACTAATCGGATTAGCATTACATAGCACCACTCATTGTTCAGCGCATCTTTCTTTTTCAGGGCCTCTATTTTTTCTTCGGGATAATAAATAAGCGTAGCCAATTGCCGCTTCTCTACTGTGGTAATACGCTTGCCGAACAAGTCGTCAATCTTGCGCCGCACTACGCCCGAAGCATTGCGCAATACGTGGTTGAAAGTTTCGTACTCGCCGTGAATATCGCTAAGAAAATGCTCCGTACCTTTTGGTAAGCGCATAATGGCTTCCAAGTTAATAATTTCGGTACTGGCTGCTTGAACAGTCGGAAATTTCTGCGCCAAAAGGTTCAGAAATTTAATTTCGTCATCAGAAAAAAGAGGTTTAGCAGTAGTCATAATTGTAGGCTTTTTTTCAAAGATACAACAAAAAAACGATGTTTTCAAATATTTCGGATTAATTTCATTATATTTGTAATTGAAAAATGAAAATTATGAAAAAAGTAGCGCTTATTCTTACCTTTTTTGCCTTTTACGGATTTACGCAGGCACATGACGATGAACGCCTTGAATGTACAACTATCACAGTGGGGCGTTTGGCCTCGGACGACGGTTCTGTACGCACCTCGCACACTGACGACAGCCACCGTACACGCTCGAATATTTCTGTAGTAGCGGCTCAAAACCACCCTGTTGGCACAGCTATCACCATGTATAAACGAGAACCCTGCGATACTACTTTAATGCGAAGCTACCTGCACATCCCTATAGGGGAAATTCCGCAAGTGGCACATACTTACGCCTTTCTTAATTCGGCCTATCCCTGCCTGAATGAGAAGCAGTTAGCCATAGGCGAATCAACTATCAGCGGACGTAAGGAGTTGGTGTCGGGAATTGGCCTGATCGACTGCCAGCGTTTGTGCCGGTTGATGTTGGAACGTTGTGCTACAGCGCGTGAAGCTATTCGCACAGCAGGAGAATTGTTAGCCGAATATGGCTGGATTGACGAGGGGGAGTGCCTTACTATTGCCGATAAAAAAGAAGTGTGGCATTTGGAAATTTTAGGGCCGGGAAAAGGCAAGAAAGGCGCAGTGTGGGCTGCTCAACGGGTTCCCGACGAGCATATTGCTGTTAATGCCAACGCAAGCACTATTCGCCAAATTGATACAAGCAATCCCGATTTCTTTATGTATTCGCCCAATGTGTTTAGTTTGGCTATAGAAAATGGCTGGTGGAATCCTGCCGAAGGGCCTTTTGAATTTTGTTATGCTTATGCTCCTGAAAGCCGTGTACACATTGCCTGCCGCCGCCGCGAATGGAGGGTATATGACTTGTTGGCGCCCTCGCTTAAGTTAAGCCCCGAATCCGAAAATTATCCTTTCTCGGTGAAACCCGACAAGCCGGTGAGTTTGCAGGATATGGTGCGTGTTTTTCAAGATTATTATGAAGGCACTCCTTTCGATATTCGTAAAAACCTTACAGTAGCTAACGATAGCGGTAAGACGGTGATATCGCCTGTGGCCAATCCTTTTATGACGAGAGATGAGCTAAAAATGCTTCGTGTGAACGGTGGATGGCATGCCTTAGGCGAACGGAACATTGCTGTACGCCAAACGATGTATGCTACCATTATCCAGTGCCGCGAATGGCTCCCCGATGCTATTGGCGGCCTTTGCTGGTTTGCCTTGGACAATGTAGCTACTTCTGTTTTTGTGCCGATTTACGGCGGCGTTACCGACCTGCCCTCTACCTATAAAACCGATGGCCGAAAAACAGGCTATAGCAAAGAAGCTGCATGGTGGGCATTTAATCGTACGGGGACCCTTGCCTACCGCCGCTGGGGCGATACGCAAAAAGACTTACAAGCCGTATGGCAGCCTCTGCAAAAGTTTTGGTTCGACAATCAAAGAAACATAGAAGCCGAAGTCTTGAAACTGTTTGAAAACAATCCACAGCGGGCTATTGATATTCTTACCGACTATACGAATAAATGCGCCAATGAGGCTGTGGAAAAGGCATGGAAGTTAGGCGACGACATGTGGACTAAATACGAGGGGTTGTGGTAAGTGGAAAGGAAGGGTAAGAACGAAAAACCCACATCTTCCTGTATTTCAAGTTTTTATTTTTTCTCAAAAAACCTTCTGTAACGAATTTGTAATCAAACCTTTGACTTTTAAGTGTCCTGCACTTTCCTAAAATGTCCGCCACAAAACTTCGTAACTTTCTGGTTCAAAGATACAAACTTTTTGAATAATAACAAAACGTCTGAATATCATATTTATTTTTTTTGGTGCAAGTGCAAGCCTATAAATATATAGGCTTACCGATGTTCATGCAGATACGGCAAAATTTGTGAAAATCAGCGAGGCAAAGCAGCACGACAAGAACTTTTTGAAGCATCTGATATTACCACCGGGCAGTATGATAGCCTTTGACAAGGCATACAACCATTACTTGCAGTTTACAAAGTGGACACAGGAAGGTGTTTTCTTCGTCTGCCGTCTCAAAGACAATGCCAAATACGAGGTGCAGGATGTGATGTTTGAACAAACGCTTCCCGAAAACGGTATATCATTGATTACTAATCGACTTTTTCATAAATTTGCAAAACTGGGAGTATCGTTGTATTTTTGTAGTTTTTTATAATATAGAAAATACAAACATATTCTTACAATATGAATATTATTAAAAAGCATTTAATATACTTGGCGGCATTGGCAGCCTTACTTGCCTCCTGCGCCAAAATTGATGAGCTAAGCGACCATAACCAACTTAAAGGTTTTAATATCATTTCGCATACACCAACAGCGATGGAATTGGGTGCAGCACAGATTGAAAGCGATATTATTTACATCAATATTGATTTCGGGGAGTACCTTTTTCCGCTCCGTTTCTTTGCAGAACCCATCTTTGATAATAGTATCGACAGAGTTACCGGAATTGATTTTTCGAAAGAACTAACACTTGAAACAGCCAACTCCGAACTGTTTTTCTTTGTGATGGCACCAAGCGGGCTTACGCGTCGCTACACCATCAAAACAAGGATTACTCCCTTAGAAAACAATGTTGCCATCAGTCGTTTTTTCACCATCAAAGAACAGGACCCTTTCGATATGCTCATATCGGAAGAGGGGGTAACTATCAGCCTTTGGGAACAAGGTGAAAGGAGGGATACCTTGAAAATATTTACTATTGACGGCCGTTACCCGGTAATGATAATGCCCGAATTTAACATTGCTGCGAGTTCGCGATTTGGGACATTCACAACGAGTTTGTTCGATAATGGGAATACTCCGCTACTCTTTGAAAGTGTCGATGATACCTATAAAATAAAAGTAATAGCCGAAAGTGGATTGGAAAATACTTGGAATATTGCGTTGCGCCATGCACCATTAGTGAGTGGGAGCGACAATACGAGCTATCCCGAGCAATGCGAAGGAAGTAATATTAATCCGCGTACATTTACTGCTATGCCACAGGGAAATATGGTATTCGCCATAGATGAAGTTTTTATCAATAATAATACAGAAAATATTTTATTAGTGCTAAAAAAGTCAAGCGCCGAAATCACTTTTCCCGTGGAGATACAAGTGCAGTTTCCGACACTTAACGGCGTGCAAGTGATAGGATTGGACAGGTTTGCAACAATTGTTTTTGAGGACTGGAACGATGAAAAAATATTCTACCTATTGGATACCGAATCCTGCGTGTCGCGCCTGTGGAAAATAGGGCTGAAAGAGTGGAAGCCCTCGGATAAAGAGGTGCTGTCGTTCAGCTGTTCCTACACCTTTTATCAAACCTTATCAGGCCCCAGCATTACCTTGGACCTTGCTCGAACAGCTATTAACTCTTATACCGGAGATATTTATCTCTGTATGACGGCTGTGAATAACGCACTGCTTTCTTCAAGTTGGCGACTGACTTTGACAAATGTGCAGATAACAGTTTCTGAAGGCGCTACGATAGAATTATTATCCCCAACATTCGTATGGACAGGCAACGAAAGTTGGCGTGATCCGAAACCATTTAAAGTTATTGCGCAAGATAGTACGGAAAAGACATGGCGTGTCAATGTGCGAGATATGCGTAACCATACGCCTTCTGCCAACTGTAATTTGGCAGGCTTGACAATCGTACGTCATACACCCAATTACGCTATTTTCGACAATGATGATCCGGTAATAATTAACGCCGGAGAACGTATCGTTACATTGAAACTTAGCGATGACGACGAAATTTATCCGCTGAGTGTGTGGGCACAGTGTGCCGTTTCATCTTTTGCACAGGTAACTTCACAAAATGGCGGCGCCGATCCTTTGGTTTTTGCAGATGAAAATTCGGGACAAACCATCACGGTTCTTGCTGAGGATGGAACGACGAGTGCTGATTGGACTGTCAGACTGCAGCCTCCTCCGCGTGAGGCACAGGCAAATGTGGAAACATTTCGCATAACATCCACCTCTATAGGCGTAGAACTAGACCAGGTAACAATAAACGACGAGAAAGGCTCAGTTCGCCTCATTGTGTACAACGCAATCAGCTTTCCTATAGAAGTAAGCTACGTAATGACTGTTTCCAATAAGGCAACCGCCTCCATTCCGCTACGGGGAACATTTATTCTCAACACCTATCATACACCCAAATCATTTACTGTTACTGCACAGGATGGCTCCATACGTAATTGGAATATACGCTTGGTTTATGAACCTCAACTCACCAACAGAGGCCTTGATGTGTGGGGTACTCTGCCGCAGTATCCGAGCATCCGTGAGCCTGTTGGCTGGTCAACCGCCAACAATTCTTTTGTTACAGGCACAACTGAGGTTGCCGGTAATCCGGCTTCGGGTTCGGCTGCTCAAATGAGAACCAATCGGCCTCCCATAATAAACACCATTGCCTCAGGTACGCTTTTCCTCGGCACCTTCGACAGAACAGATGTTTTAGCAGGTATGTCCGACCCGGTCAAATTGACATTCTTTGGAATACCCTTCGAAACTTCGGGTAAGGTACTCGGCATAGAATTTGATGCTATCTATTCGTCAGGGAGTGAATTTATTAACGGAACAGAACGCGAATTGGGTTCCTCAACAATAGAATTGGTAAAGCCCAAACAGGGACAGGAAAATACACCCTTCCGCTATCACGGTCTTAGACATGATGGAACGCCGCATCCGCTCAATACTGCCGAAGATGTAGCTCACACAAAAGTAGTGATAGGGAATTCGCCCGGTGTAGCGTGGAATGGCTCCAACATCACAGTTGTGTCGAACACCAACTGGACAAAGGTTCGGGTTCTTTTCAATTTCCCCAGCGGACAAATGCCTGCCTTCACGCACATTCACGTTGTCTTTTCGTCAAGCGCACAGGGTGAC
>JAIRUB010000007.1 GCA_031254635.1 Prevotellaceae bacterium
TAAAAGGTATGCCGGATTATAAGTATGACACGAAATATAATATGTTTTTCCCGCGTATGCATAGTATTGACCCGCAGCACAAAAAGTTTTATGAAGCCTATGTCAATCCGAATCGCCGGAATGCGGTACGCGACCCTTATACGGAGCAAATAATTCCGAATTTTGGGGAAAATTTAGACTTTTTCTTCAGCTACCAGATTAACTGGATGTATTTCCGTTATTTTATGTGGAATTTTGCAGGCAGGCAAAACGATATACAGGGCCACGGCAACAGCTATCACGGTAACTGGGAATGCGGAATTCCTTTTATTGATAAACTACGTTTGGGTGATAGTAGTGATTTGCCGCCATATTTGGCCGAGAATAAAGCGCGCAATCACTATTATATGTTGCCTTTGATTTTAGGACTTATTGGTTTATTATATCAATATAGAAAAGACAAGCGGAATTTTATAGTGGTGATGCTACTGTTCATCATGACCGGCTTGGCGATTATTGTTTATCTCAATCAACCACCCTTTCAACCGCGTGAGCGCGACTATGCTTATGCCGGTTCGTTCTATGCCTTTGCTATTTGGATAGGGCTGGGCGTATATGCTATTTATGATGCCATACGCAAGAAAATTCCGGAAACAACAGCCGCGGCTGTTGTAAGCGCCGTATGTATAATTGTTCCCATACAAATGGGCGCTGTGAACTGGGACGACCACGACCGCAGCCATCGCTATTTTGCCCGCGATTTGGCTTACAATTATCTTAATTCCTGTGATAAGGATGCAATTTTGTTTACCGGCGGCGATAATGATACTTTCCCCTTATGGTATGCTCAGGAGGTAGAAGGCGTGCGTACCGACATACGCATTGTAAACACCAGCCTTATTCAGGCCGAGTGGTATATTGACCAGATGAAACACCGTCAATATGGTGCCGACCCGGTTCCATTTACAATTGCTCGTGACCATTATATCTCCGGCGTGAATGATATTATTTCTGTGAGGGAAGTATTAAAAGAACCGCAAACGGTAGATGTGGTAATAGAGTTTTTGACCAATCCAAAATACCACCTTCAAACACAGCGAGGCGAACTTGTGGGTTATATACCTACCCGCAACGTGATTGTACCGGTAAATAGAGAAGTAGTTTTGCAAAATGGCCTTGTCCCTGAAAAATCGGCCGACCGCATTTTAGATACCATAGTATTGAGCATATCCAAGGACGACATCCGCAAACCCGACATGATGCTTCTTGACCTGTTGAAGAACAACAACTGGGAGCGGCCTGTTCAATTTGTATCCCTGGGCGGCGATTGGCGTGTCGATTTTAAAAATTATCTTCAATTCGAAGGATTTACCCATAAATTAGTGCCTCTGAAACCAAGCGAAATAAATGACCAAGTGGAACTTATGATTGATGCCGATAACCTTTATGATAAGTTAATAAATGTTTTCCACTGGACAAACATGAATCGGCCGGGAATATTTATTGACCATAATCTTTCACTTACTTTAACACAGGTTCTCCGTATTCGCGATATGTACGCACGCGCCGCTGAAGCCTTGCTGCAGGAAGGGAAAAAAGAAAAGGCTATTGAAGTGTTAGACAGCCTTATGGTACGTATGCCTACCTATAATTTTCCCTGTAATATTTCGGCCTTAGGTAACGATGTGCCTTTCTTAAGTGTTATTAGACTGTACTATAGCTTGGGCGAACAGGAAAAGGCTGATGCCCTGGTGCAGGAATTCTATGAAGCCACCAAAAAGAATCTAATTTTCTTCTCTCAACGCCGCGACGGTGGTGAAGATTTTGAGTGGAATTTGTCTTACTTACAATATTTAGCATCCATACTGCAGTCTCATAACGAAGAACTGGCTGGCAAAATCTATGAAACTTTTATTTCTTATGTCCCCGACGCAAGGTATGGCAGTAGAGAATATTAGATGGTAAAGGGTACGGGGTACGAGGTTATCCGTAAACTTGTTAACTTATAAACCGTAAACTAAATATCACATATTCTAGCACCAATTTAAGAATTTGAATAATTTTTCTCGTTTACCATGTAAATTTAAAATATTGTTTGTATATTTGCATGGTAATTCGAGTCTAAACGTATGTATATACACAGATATTTAGAGCAAGAGATATTAAAATCGCTGCGACACTTTCCGGTTACAGTTGTAATCGGACCGCGGCAATGTGGAAAATCAACATTGGTAAAACATCTTCTTGCAATGCAAAAGGATTGCATATATCTTGATTTAGAACGTCCCTCCAATTTACGCAGATTAGAAGATGCCGAATGGTTTTTTAGTTCACAAAAGAACAAGTTAATTTGTATAGACGAAATTCAGCGCCAACCGGAATTATTCCCCTTGATTCGTAATTTGGTGGATGAATGGAATAAGCAGGGCGCTTTTCTTGTTTTGGGTTCGGCTTCCCGCGATTTGCTGAAACAAAGCTCCGAGTCGTTGGCAGGTAGGATATCTTATGAAAGATTAACCCCTTTCCTTTGGGAAGAAGTGAAAAGTGATTACACGATTGAACATTATTTTTCTTCCGGCGCTTTTCCCCGAAGTCTTTTAGCTCACGACAAAAAAGTTTCTTTTGAATGGCGTGAACACTTTATCCGCACATTTCTTGAAAGAGATTTGCACCAATGGATGGGCTTTACCCCTGTTACCATGAGGCGCCTTTGGCAAATGTTGGCTCATTTGAACGGTCAAACAGTCAATTATTCATCGCTATCAAAATCGCTAAGTATTTCAGTCCCTACAGTCAAAAATTATATTGACCTTTTGGCTGGGACATATATGATTGAAATCATTCCTCCCTACCTGTCGAATCTTGGTAAACGATTAGTAAAAGCACCAAAAGTTTATATTGCCGATTCCGGAATTACTGCTGCCTTACTGGGGTTAAGAAATTTTGAGGCTTTATCCGGACATCCGGCCTTTGGGTCAATTTGGGAACAGATTGTACTGACGAATGTTAAAGGTCTTTATCCTGAAGCCGAAGTGTTTTACTATAGAACCACTAATGGTTCAGAAGTGGACTTTGTAGTAAAAATCAGCAAAAAAATTTTTGTTTTAGAGTGTAAAGCATCATTTTCTCCATCCTTATCAAAAGGTAATTATAACGCCTTTGAAGATATTGCCCCCGATCACATATTTATAGTAACACCCTCACCTGACAGTTGGGCAATGAAACAAGGGGTTGACGTTGTTTCTTTAAATGAACTTAAAGCCAAAATAGATTCTTTATTACACCCTTGAATTTTAAATTTTTATCGTTTATGAAAAAACTAATTATAACCACAAGTTGCTACTTGCTCGTAAGTATTTCGCTTTTCGCCCAACAAAAGCAATTGTCGGCGGAAGAAATGTTTGACGGCTCGGTGCGGATTACCGACCCTGTTTTGCGGGTACAGCAATGGACAAAAGACAAACTCTTCCTTGGTGTTGCGGATATGAGGGATAGCACCAACCGCAAGATGACGATTGATTTGAAAAAGGGGAAAATTATAGAGGATAAAACAGTAGCTTATGCGACTCCTGCTACGCTGACACGGAAAAATGATGCACTCCTGAAATCCTTGCACGGAGCCATGAATATTACTTATTCGCCCGACTCTGCCTACCTCGCATTTACCCGCGATAATGATTTATATACGCTTCGTATATCGGACAATAAGGAAATACGCCACACGCACGATGGTAGCGAAACGTTGTTGAATGGCCGTGCCTCATGGGTGTATATGGAAGAAATTTTGGGACGCTCCACACAATACTGCGCTTTTTGGTGGTCGCCCGACAGCCGTTGGTTGGCTTTTTTCCGTACCGATGACAGCCAAGTTCCTCTCTACACAGTATGGGATAGCCCGGGACAGAACGGTTATATAGAAACTCTCCGCTATCCGAAGCCGGAGAACAATTTACCGATAATAAAAGTAGGCATTACCAAGGCTGAGGGAGGCGAAGTGATTTGGGCGCAGGTGGATGAAAATGAAGAGTTTTACTTCGGCTTGCCTTATTGGCGACCCGACAGCAAGTCCTTATGGTTACAATGGCTCAACCGCAAACAGCAACATTATAAATTATTGGAAACGGATATACATACCGGTAAAACTACCTTGCTGCACAGCGAACAACAAGATACTTGGATTTCCATTGACAAAGAACCACGAATACATTTTCTCCCTTCTGGAAAGGGTTTTACTTTCCAAAGCGACGCCAACGGATGGAACCATCTTTATTTGCATGATATGGCGGGCAGGCGACAGCACTCCATTACTTCAGGAAACTTTACGGTGTTGAATGTATTGAAGATTGATGAACCGGCAAAAACAATGTTTTTCACTTGTTATAAAGATAATATAGGTTGTGAAGATTTTTATAGAGTAGGGCTTGACGGAAAACAATTACAACGTTTGTCCTTCGGCAACTACCATCACCAAATCGCTCTGTCGGACGATGGCCAATATTTTGTAAACACCTATTCCAACAGCACTACACCACCTAAAGTGGCACTTTATACTACCAAGGGGAAGTTAGTAACGGAACTACAAAATAGTAAAAATGCAAACTTCGACTTGTATGAGTGGCCGGTAACGGAATTTATTACGATTAAAAGCGCCGATGGTAAATATGACTTGCCAATGCGCATTATCCGTCCATTATATTTAGAAAAAGAGAAAGTATATCCTGTGAAATTTAACGTTTACGGAGGTCCCGGTAATGTATCGGTACGCAATAATTGGGTAAACAATTTTGGCGGCGACAGCCATCAATATGCTGTCGACGGTTTAATTCAGGCTGTAATTGACCACCGTGGGAGTGGGCACAATGGCAAGCAGGGGCAAAATGAGATGTACCGCAACCTCGGCTATTGGGAAATAAAAGACTATAGCCAATGTGTACAATGGTTAATTGCCAAGCAACAGGCCGATTCTTCTAAAATCATGATTACCGGCCTTAGCTACGGCGGATATATTACTGCTTATGCGCTCACTTACGGCGCTGAGGTGTTTACCCACGGCATTGCAGGGCTTAGCGTTACCGACTGGCGTTTATATGACGCTGTTTATACCGAGCGATATATGGATACGCCGGCCAATAACCCTGATGGTTATAAAAACTCGTCAGTAGTGAACCATGCCGACAGGTTGGAAGGGAAATTGTTATTAACGCATGGTTTGCGCGATGAGAATGTTCATGTGCAAAACAGCTTCCAATTCGTATCGGCCTTGCAGGATTTGGGTAAGGATTTCGAATTAATGATTTACCCCGAAAGCCGTCATGGTTTCCGTGGATTTAAAGCTAAATACAGCCGAAAATCCGATATTCAGTTTATATACAAATATTTGTTCGAAAAGCCTATTTTGGAGGAGATGGTGAAATAACTGAGTATCCCCTATATGCTATAGGAAACATATAAATCTTTTAGGTAATTTTGCAAAACATATAATACGCACTTGTTTAGTTGATTACTTATTTTCATAAATAATTTCCATTAGAAAATATTTCGTATCTTTGCAGCGTTAAAAATAATAATAACAAAAACACTAAAAAGATGAAATATGTAATTATCGGAGGTGTTGCAGGAGGCGCAACAGCAGCAGCAAGGATTCGCAGAGCAGACGAATTTGCTGAAATAATTGTACTTGAAAAAGGGAAATATATTTCCTATGCTAATTGCGGACTACCGTACTATATCGGCGGTACGATTGTTGAACGTGATAAATTGTTTTTGCAGACGCCAGCATCATTCGGCAAACGGTTTAAGGTAGATGTGAGGGTCGAAAACGAAGTTATCGCTATTGATACGGCAGCAAGATGTGTGAAGGCCTGTCGCGCCGACGGCTCTATTTACACCGAGAATTATGACAAACTACTGTTATCGCCGGGCGCTTCGCCTGCGAAACCTCACTTAGAAGGAATTGACTTGGAGGGGCTTTTTACGCTGAGGAATATCGAAGATACCGATAGTATCAAAAACTATATCATTTCTCGAGGGGTTGGTAGCGCAGTTGTTGTTGGAGCGGGCTTTATCGGCTTGGAAATGGCTGAAAATCTGCACCACACAGGGGCAGAGGTTTCGATTGTTGAAATGGGCAATCAGGTTATGGCTCCTGTTGATTTTTCGATTGCTTCACACCTGCATCAACATCTTTTGCAAAAGGGTGTGAAATTGTATCTCGAACAAAGTGTGGAGCGATTTGAAAAACAGGGCGATGAAATCAAGGTCTTTTTCAAATCGGGAAAAAGCATTATAACAGACATTGTTATTCTTTCGATTGGCGTTCGTCCAGAAACGAAATTAGCAAAAGCGACGGGTTTGAAAATAGGCGAAACCGGAGGCATTTGGGTAAATGAATATTTAGAAACTTCTGCAAAAAATATTTATGCTGTGGGTGATGCTGTAGAGTTTCCTCACCCTTTGACTGGCAAGCCCTGGCTCAATTATTTGGCAAATCCCGCCAATCGCCAGGGACGCATTGTGGCTGATAATATGGTATGCGGCAACACCGTGAAGTACGAGGGCGCGATAGGTACTTCGATTGCAAAGGTATTCGATATGACAGTTGCTGCCACAGGATTGGCAGCAAAGCATTTGAGGCAGCCGGGTATTGAGTATGCAAGTTCAACAACTCATTCTGCTTCGCACGCCGGCTATTATCCCGGAGCCTTGCCTTTGACAATCAAACTCACTTTTGATCCTGTAAGTGGAAAATTATATGGTGGACAATGCGTTGGTTATGAGGGTGTTGATAAGCGCATTGACCAAATCGCCCTTTTGATAAAAAACGGCGGCACGATTCACGATTTAATGAGGGTAGAACATTGCTACGCGCCTCCTTTTTCTTCGGCCAAAGACCCTATTACCATTGCCGGTTATGTAGCAAGCAATATTATTAGCGGAACGATGCCCGTTATTACCTGGCGGCAAATACAGGAGGCAAAAAACAGTGATGTGTTGTTGCTCGATGTCCGCACTGTTGAGGAAAATGCTTTCGGAGCGATACCGGGTTCAATAAATATCCCTCTTGATGAACTTCGTAGCCGCATAGATGACCTGCCAAAAGATAAAGCTATTTACACCTATTGTGCCATTGGATTAAGAGGTTATTTGGCTTTAAAAATTTTGAATGCTTACGGTTTTAAAAATGTCAAAAATCTTTCGGGTGGATATAAAAGCTACTCAACGGCAATTGCTCCGATAACCGATATAACTACTGCTTGTTCAACAGGAAATAAAATAGAATTAAATACTCAAAACATGGATAAACAGACAAAAACAATAAAGATTGACGCTTGTGGATTGCAGTGTCCCGGCCCGATTATGAAAATAAAGCAGGCTATTGATTCAATCAACGAAGGCGAACGTGTGGAAATGATTGCAACCGATACTGGTTTTTCCCGCGATGCGCAAGCATGGTGTAACACCACAGGTAATTTATTGATTTTAAGCAATGAAGAAAGAGGAAGATATACAGTCGTTATAGAAAAATGCCATACAAAGTCCTGTAACCCAGATTCTTGCGACGTAAAAGCAAAAACCTTGATAATGTTTAGTGATGACCTTGATAAAGCGCTGGCGACTTTTGTGCTTGCCAACGGCGCAGCGGCAACAGGGCAAAAAGTGTCCATTTTCTTCACCTTCTGGGGTTTAAACGTAATAAAAAAAATTGCCAAACCCAAGGTTAAAAAAGACATCTTCAGCAAAATGTTTGGTATGATGTTGCCCTCAAGCTCACGAAAACTAAGCCTTTCGAAGATGAGTATGTTTGGTGTTGGCGATAGAATGATGCGCTATATTATGAAACGCAAAGGTATTGACTCTCTCGAATCGCTCCGCCAACAAGCGCTTGACAATGATGTTGAATTTATTGCCTGCCAAATGTCGATGGATGTTATGGGAGTAAAACGCGAGGAATTATTAGACGAGGTTACTATCGGTGGTGTAGCAACCTATATGGAACGTGCCGAAAGTGCGAATGTTAATTTGTTTATTTAAAACGATGGAGAAGTTATGTAAAATTCGGGATATTCAACGAGCAGTTGCAGCTTTTGAACGTCTGTTTGAAAAAAATTACGGCATCTGTTTGAATGAAGGAATGGTTTTGTGCTTGTTGTACAAGGCCTCGCCCCTCTCTTCCGGCAAAATTGGTAAGCTTTTGGGATTAAGTTTGTCCAACACCTCCAAGATAATTGTTTCGATGGAGAAAAAAGGACTTGTTAAGCGAGTTATGGGAACAAATGATAAACGTCAGATGTACTTTTTGCTTACAACAGAGGGCGAAAAGTTAATTTTAAGTGTTCGTAACGATGATATCGAAGTGTCGGAATTGTTGAAAGGGTGTTTCTGCGAAGCATAAAAATTTTTAACTAATTTTATAAGTTGTACAATAGGCACGCCCATTACGGTTTGATAATAATTTCTTGAGTGCTACAACACTCTCCTTTACATACAATTGTTTCGCTTTTGACATGATATATATGATTTATATTTAACACCAAAGATACGAAGAAAAAATTATTCACATTGGTATAACCGCTTTGGGCTTGTATTAAATCCTATTTGGGTAGCCTTACCTTCGCGAGATGCCCGGCCCCTTTGCTATGATAGGCGGGGCAGTGATTATTTTAACCGTTTTAGGCTACAATCTGTGGGTGAAGAAACATCCGATGATAAAATAAATTTAAAGATTCAATCAGTAAATAATAGTTTTAACAATTGATAGCTTATGTTAACATTTTAAAACAATTTATGTGGTTTTTGGGTTGAAAAATTTTAAATATCAAAATAATACCGTATGTTTGCACCTAAATTATAAAAAGCGTTAAATAAATGAAGGATCGTTGGTTAGGCGGCGCGATGCCTGCTGTAATGGTACATATTAGCATAGGTTCTGTTTACGCCTTTTCGGTGTTGACAAATCATGTCATGGAAAATACAGGTGTACACGATAAATCAATTGTAACATGGGCTTTCAGTATCGCTATCTTCTTCCTGGGTATGTCGGCGGCATTTTTGGGCAATTATGTTGAAAAAATTGGGCCACGTAAATCGGCACTCATCAGTTGCCTCTTTTTTAGTACTGGATTTATTGGTTCGGGCCTTGCGATGTTGCTTCATAGCCTCCCGCTTTTCTTTATCTTCTACGGCGGAATTATGGGGATAGGTCTTGGCGTTGGCTATATTACGCCGATTAAAACTTTGATAAGCTGGTTTTACAATAGCCGGGGGTTTGCGACGGGTATGGCTGTTCTTGGTTTCGGTTTGGCTGCAACGATTGCAGGTCCATTAATGGAAGCCCTTATCTCTCGCCTCGGCCTTTCGAATATGTTCTTTGTCTTGGGCGCTTGCTATATGGCGGTTATTTTCACGGCTTCGCGTATGATTTCACCACCCCCTCCCGATTGGGAAACAGGCAGCAAAAGCGTTGCCATAAACAGTTCATTGGAGGAGTTTTCCACAGCACAAGCAATGAGAAAGCTTTCCTTCTATGCTTTGTGGTTTATGCTTTTTATCAATATCTCAAGTGGTATCTCACTGCTTTCCGTTGCTTCCCCTATGCTACAGGAGAAATTTCCTTTGATTATGACTGCGGCCGTGGCAGCAGCAGTAGTCAGCGGCATGTCGTTGAGTAATGCAGCAGGACGTTTCTTGTGGTCATCATTTTCGGATTTTGTAGGCCGCCCAATTGTTTATTCCGGATTTTTGCTTTTGCAGGCCGGTTTGTTTTTAGGCTTAGCCTTTACACAAAATCATGTTGTGTTTTTGATACTTCTCATTACTATTTTAACGTGCTACGGTGCCGGCTTTGCTTGTATCCCTGCTTATTTAAGCGATATGTACGGTGTTCAGAATGTCAGCGCCATTCACGGGCGTGTACTTACAGCATGGGCCTGCGCGGGTATTATAGGCCCGTTTTTTATCACATGGGTCTATAAGGTAAGCGGTGGATATACCAATATGATGATTTATATATCAATTGCCTTTGTCATGGCATTTGTAGTTTCTATCATAGCTGCAAAAGCATACGTGAAGCGCCACGGTAGTCTGAGGATGAAACGATAAATGAATGGTAAAAGGTAAAGGGTACAAGGTGTTTAAACAAATAAGCAATTAGAAATTAAAAATATAAAATTATGCACAAAGCGGATATTGAAATTGCGCAAAGCGCAAAAATGAACAAAATTGTTGACATTGCTAAAAAGCTAAATTTAAGTGAAAACGACTTGGAGTTGTACGGCAATTATAAGGCAAAGTTGAACATTGAAAACCTGAAGGCAAACAAAAACGGTAAGTTGATTTTGGTTACAGCCATTTCGCCTACGCCGGCAGGCGAGGGCAAGACAACCACTACTGTCGGACTTGGTGACGCATTGCAAAAATTAGGCAAGTCGGTGGTTATCGCTCTGCGCGAGCCTTCGTTAGGGCCGGTTTTTGGCGTAAAGGGCGGCGCAGCGGGCGGCGGCTATGCACAGGTGGTACCTATGGAAGATTTGAACCTGCACTTTACGGGCGACTTTCATGCGATAGGCGCAGCCAACAACCTGCTTGCCGCAATGTTGGACAATCACATTCAGCAGGGCAACCAGTTTAATATTGATGTCCGCCGTATTATCTGGCGCCGTTGCGTTGATATGAACGATCGCCAACTACGTACGATTATTAGCGGCTTGGGCGGTAAACCCAACGGTATGCCTCGCGAAGACGGCTTCGACATCACTGTAGCTTCCGAAATCATGGCGGTGCTGTGCCTCAGCAATGATATTACAGACTTGAAAAACAAGTTGGCGCAAATTACCATAGGCTACGATACCGCCGGCAATCCGGTTACAGCCGGACAACTTAAAGCGCAGGGCGCTTTGGCCGCGCTTTTGAAAGATGCCATAAAGCCCAACCTTGTGCAAACATTGGAGCATACGCCCACACTCATTCACGGTGGCCCATTTGCTAACATTGCACATGGTTGCAACAGCGTTATCGCTACAAAAACCGCACTTAAATTGGGCGACTATGTTGTTACAGAAGGTGGTTTTGGCGCAGACTTAGGCGCCGAAAAGTTTCTGAATATTAAATGCCGCCTTGCTAACCTGAAGCCCGACGCTGTTGTTGTTGTGGCAACAGTACGCGCTTTGAAACATCACGGCGGTGCAGCAAAAGAAAACTTGAACAAGGAAGATCTTGAAAAACTCGAAAAAGGCTTACCAAATCTACTCAAGCACATCGACAATATTACCAACCATTTCGGGCTTCCTGCAGTGGTGGTGATTAACAAGTTCCACACCGACACCGATGCGGAAATTAAAATCATACGGGAAAAATGTATGGACTACGGCGTGGCGGTAACACTGTCTGATGTTTGGGCAAAAGGCGGTGAAGGTGGCGAGGAAATGGCCAAAGAGGTAATAAGGCTTTGCGAGGTGTCCAATAAATTTGCTTTTTTATATGCAGACGAATTGCCGCTTGCCCAAAAAATAGAGGCGATAGCAACAAAAATCTATGGCGCAGATGGCGTAGACTTTCTACCACTGGCCGCTACTGAAATGAAGAAGTTAGAAGCGTGCGGACTTGGCGTTCTGCCTGTATGTATGGCAAAAACACAATACAGTTTTAGCGATGACCAACGTAAATTGGGCGCACCAAAAAATTTCAGGGTAACGGTAAAAAATATAAAAGCAAGTACCGGTGCTGGCTTTGTGGTAGCTTACTTAGGCGATATTATGACAATGCCCGGCTTGCCAAAAATTCCGGCTGCCGAGAATATTGACGTTGACGCTGACGGTAAAATAACAGGCTTGTTTTAAGCGGAAATTGTTTTTCAAATACAAAAAAGTCGGAAAAAATCAAAATTTTTGACTTTTTTTGTTAAAAATTAGGCTTAATGGACATTTTTTAGGATAAAATCTTTGCAAATCTTTATCTTTGTTTGTTTTATCATA
>JAIRUB010000033.1 GCA_031254635.1 Prevotellaceae bacterium
CATCCGGTCTAAAAATCTGCAACGCTCTTTTTCCGTCATGTTCCACAACCTTGGCTACGGCGGAGTTGTCGGATATGACTTCGCTTGTCGGCTTAGCGCCTTTATATGTAATGTCAAGCAACTCCCCAAGCCGTGCGTGGGGTATGTTCGTGTTTAGCGGGAAGCTTCCTTTTTCTCCGAAATCATCCAAATTCAACTCCCAAACGACCCGCGCTTCTGCGGGAATTACCTGCTCTGCGGAGGCGATTTCGCAAAATGGGGAAGAAATCGTCAAGAGAAGCGCCACTGCCAATGCCATACTTATGAGCTTTTTCATAATAAATCCGACCTTTCGTGTGTATTATGTTAATTTTTATTTTTTATTAATTATCACAATTTGCTATAACAAAAAACCGCCAAAGTATCTGATATACTCCCCTTAAAGTAGACAGTTGAAATAAAAAAAGACTGCTACGGAGAGGGGAGTATATTTATGCCACAAAAAATGAAATTACCAGCAGAAGAAAAAATAAAAATAGTCGAGTCATATTTAAGCGGTCAATCAGGTGCAAGTATAATACAAGCGAAATATGGTATCGTATGGTCAACATTGCGCGGATGGATAAGGCTATACGAACAACGCGGCGCAATAGGCTTAGCAGGAAGTAGCCATAATCGAAAATATGATCCTGAAACCAAGCGGGCGGCTGTCAGCGAGTATCTAAATGGTGGAATATCACAAAAAGAAATTTGCCAAAAGTATGATATAAGTGAAACCGCAATGTTCAGGCAGTGGATTAAGTGGTATAATGGTCATGGAGATTTTAAGCAACCAAATAACGGGGGTGCAATCTACATGACAAAAGGTCGAAAGACGACTTTAGATGAGCGTATAGACATTGTGAGCTACTGTATAGCCAACAACAAGGACTACGGCAAAACAATCGAACAATATGACATATCATATCAGCAAATTTACGGGTGGGTTAGAAAATACGAAATGAATGGAGCCGATGGACTTGCCGACCACCGGGGCAAGCGAAAAAATGAATCTTCCATGAATGAAGTTGAAAAATTACGTGCGCAGTTGAAGCTCAAAGAAGCCGAAAATTCAAGGCTGCAAATGGAGAATGAACTGCTAAAAGAATTGGAGGCGCTCGAAAGGGGGCGAGATTAAGATTAAGTTTAGTGCGCCTTGAAAATAAATATTTAGCAGTGCAAAGTCTACATATAGAAAAGAATTATCCCATTTTAACCCTTTGCGATATTTTGAAACTTAACCGTTCGTCATATTACAAATGGCTGCACCGCGATCAGTCGGAGCAAGAAGCCAAAGACGCGGAATTAATTGAACGTATTTGTGAACTTTATCAAGAATCCAACGGGATTTTTGGGTATCGCCGGATACAACTCAATCTGAAACGCCGATTTAATTTACACTGCAATAAAAAGCGCGTATACAGGGTAATGAGGGCAATCGGATTAAAATCCGTAATTCGCAGAAAACGTCCTAATTACATAAAATCCACACCGGAAATAACGGCAGAAAATATTTTAAACCGTAATTTTACAGCCGAGAATCTCAATGAAAAATGGCTTACGGATGTTACGGAGTTTAAATATGGTAACGGAGATAAACTGTATCTCAGCGCTATTCTCGACCTTAAAGATAAAGGCATTGTGTCCTATGCCATAGGTCGCAGTAATAATAATCAGCTTGTTTTTAACACTTTTGACGCCGCTATTCAAAAACACCCTGACGCAAAGCCGCTGTTTCATAGTGACCGCGGATATCAATATACAAACAAGGTCTTTAAGGCAAAATTAGACGCCGCCGGAATGACGCAGAGTATGTCCCGGGTTGGTCGGTGTATTGACAACGGCCCGATGGAGGCGTTTTGGGGGACTTTAAAAGCGGAGATGTACTATCTTCATAGGTTCCTTGATTATGACAGTTTGAGAACTGCCATCGAACAATATATCCACTTTTACAACAACGGAAGATACCAAGCAAAATTGGATGGATATGCTCCGTTGGAGTATCGCGCCTTGTTGCAAGCAGCGTAAAAAAGCAATAAACCTTAACGAATATTAATGCATGTTAAATATATTTCGTTTTTCTCTTGACAATCGTGAATAAACATGATATATTGTTAATGAAGATGAATGTGGGTCGACACACAAGCTCTTCAAAAACAAAGAAAGGTTGTGAATATCATGTTTATTGAGGAACGTCATCAAGCGATACTAAAAATTATACAGGAGAGTGGGCGAATTTCTATTGGTGAAATTCAAGAAAAATTCGATATTTCTGTTGATTCCGCCCGCAGAGATTTACGACTGCTTGAAGAACAGGGACTTTTGAAAAGAACGCATGGCGGAGCTATTCCTGCTCGTCAAATTGGACTTCATGCACCCAATTTTCACTGGAATATGGCTGATACGAATATCCATGACAATGTAAATGCCATTGCTAAAAAAGCCGTTACATTCATTAAACCAAACGATGCAGTTTATATTACTTCCGGGACGGTTGGCTATGTTATGATTCAATATTTACCGACAAATATCGAATACACTGTCATAACCAACTCAGTTGATAGCGCTATATTGCTGAAAAGATTTGATAATATTCAGGTTTATATGGTCGGTGGTAAAATGCGTCCAAACGGTAGAATAGTAGATTCATTTGCGCAAGATTTTGTGCGAAACATGAGGTTTGATTTAAGCTTTTTAACCGGGGCAGGTTTTACGGCTGATTTCGGAGCCTCAAACGGAACACCTGAAACAACAGCTTTTCAAAGAGAAATTGCTAAAAATTCAAGAAAAAACATTGCTCTATTTCCATCAGAAAAAATTGGTCATAATTCATTTTTAAAGGATGTCGATTCTAAGAATTTTGATGTTCTAATTACAGATTGGGACGCAAACGAAGATGAATTAATGAAATTCGAGGAAATCGGGATAGATGCCGTGGTGGTAGAAAAAGAATAATTTCCTACAAAAAAGAAAATATCATTATACACGATAAAGCGAGTGGATTAAACATTGAAATCCACTCGCTTTTTATTTATTTTGTCTGTCTACTTGACAGGGGGCGGTTCA
>JAIRUB010000084.1 GCA_031254635.1 Prevotellaceae bacterium
CAAATCCCAAGAAGTCGGAATATTTTTTGCTCTACTTATGCCGAGCGAATTATTCCCTCTAAATCCGTTGTGCGTAACTTTTGATATTACAACCGTATCGGCTACGGCTAAGGTGTCTGCAGTATCTACCTCAGGAATAGAATTGGTTATTTCTGTTGATTGTGTTTCTTGCTCTAAATCCGAAACTGAAGAATTCGAAACTAATATTTCCTCTTTCGGAATTGTTTTTTTAGCGCTTAAATTTTTTAAATATGGCGAAGTCAGTAGGGCAAAAATGATTCCACCAAGCGTCAGGCTGCCTGTTACCCAAACAATGTATTTCCGCGACTTTGATTTGACTATCCAATCGTCGACAATGTCAATTTCCTTATCGGGAACATCCTTGCTTTTTGCGAAATAAATCCGCATGCTAATTACAAATACAACCACGACAAACAACAAAATGGCGACGCCTGTTTTAAGCCGGTTGAGGTTGATAAAATAAGCCTTTCTTGCCAACAAGTCTAATTCCCGGATTTGTTCCTGTAACTGTGTGTTATCACTATATTTTTCGTTATCCTGCTTTAGTTTTTCAATCATTTCCGACTGAATAGTATTCGAACTGCTAACCTGAAAATAGTTTATTATAAGCATACCGGAAAATGCGACAATGAAAACTGCCGACACTATGGCTATATTTCTGGATATTGTTTTTTTCATATAGGTAATCTTTTTAATCTTATGAAAATCGTGGTTCAGATATCTTATTCTGTGGACAATACTTAAAACACTTTCCGCAACTCACACAGTTGGCATCGTCAATTTCGTACAGTTTTCGGGTTCTTTTTACCGATAAATTAATCAATGTCAAAGCAATTACCAAGCTGAAGAATGCACCGATTATTCCCGAATAAATGCGAAATTCTTTTTTGATTACGGCAACTTGCACTGCAAGTTCTTCTATAGTTCTTTCCCTACTGTAAAAAGCTTGCAATTCCAACGATTGTACTGCCTGAGGTTGAGCTTCGTTTTGAACCACCGTATCGTAGAGTTGAACCTCCTTATTTACCTTGCTGAACTTGTCGCTCAGCATATACATAACAGCCGCGCCTACTATTGCCATTAGCGGCAGAAAAACCATATACCGCAAAATTCGCTTTACTCCTTCGGAACGACTTTCTTTGACTTTATTTTCATAAGGAGGACGTATGGCATCAACCGGACAGGCATTGTGGCAAAGTTGGCAATTGATGCACTCTTTTTCGGTAATTTTTACCCGCAGAAATGAAATTCTCGAAAACAAGCTAAGTATTGCGCCGTAAGGACAGATGAAACGGCAAAATGGGCGTCCGGTGAAAATAGAAAAAATTAACAGCATTATTCCAAAAAGAAGTAGAGAAAATTCACCTCCTAAACGGAAAATTCCAACAAAGGGATCGAAGCGGCAGATGATAAAGCGGCTGTTGGTTACTGCAAATAACACAGCAAAACCCAAGTAAATCCACGGGAAAATACTTAAAACGCTTGTAACCGCTTTCGACAATTTATAGTTTTTAATGTTTACCAAATCTTGCAATGCCCCAAATGGACACACTCCTGCACAGAATACTCTGCCGAAAAACAGCGTGAATATAATTGGAAGAATAAATAACAACAACACAAATAATGGGATTGTATATGAGCTGCTTGTCAATGTCAGTGCCATATTCTGCACAGCGCCGATGCTGCACACGCAGCCATCTCTGAAGAATCCGAAGTAAACAATAGAAAATACTGAGGTTAGGATAACAGGCCAGCGAATTTGTTTTTTAATAACCGCCCAGGCAACAAAACTCATCAGGAGTACAAGTATGGCAATATCTATGTATGCCCATAGCGCCTCATTGGGAATAGTGTAATCTTGCTCCGGATAAGCATACCCCGATTCAAAATCGGGTTTTGGGAAGCGGTTTATTGCCTGAATTGTCTGAACTAGGATTTTCATAAGATTTTTAAGATTTGCAGGATTAAGGCTTATTTTTCTTGTTGAATAATCTTTTGAACTGTAAACTTTTGGCGCCAAAATTGATTAATAGCCCGGTTTGCAGATTATATGCTTCCAAATAGTTTATGGCTTGCGCCAAATGCACATCTTCTAAGTTTATAATCGCTTTTATTTCAACGGATATTTCGTTTTCTATCAAAAAATCAACCCGTCTTTGTCTTACGTCAACGTCTTTGTAAAATAAAGGCATCTCAAATTCGCGTTGGTGTTCAATGTTTCGCAACTTCATTTCTACAGACAAGGCTCGTTGATAAACAACTTCTTGAAACCCATTCCCTAAAATATTATGGACTTCCATTGCACAACCAATTATTTCGCGTGTCAGCTTATCTTGTTCGTTTTTTATCATATAATCTTGTTAATCTTATAAATCTTATGAAAATCCTGGTTCAAGACTTTAAATCATACGCTTCTGAAACCGGCACACGCCTAATTGCATCAGAGGGGCAAGCTTTTGCTATTTGACATTCATTACAGCCCTTGCATAACTCCTGTTTTATTTGCAAGTAAAGCGAGCCGTTGCCGAAGGCGTTGCATCCCTTGGCACACTTGCCGCAAGCGTTGCAGAGCGCTTCATTTATGGCATATTCAAAGTAAGGCTCTTCTATAAATTTACGTTGAATAGCTCCGGTGGGGCACATCAAATTTTCAGCGGCGGTATTCAATTCCTTAACATTGGTTCGGTAATAGCCTCCGCATAAATCACAGTAGCCGCAAACTTTTAGCGCGTGGATACATTTTACGGCCGACATCGGCAGCACGCAATTGGTTTGACAACGTCCGCAAAAGGTGCATTTCTGCGGATTAATCTGCCAGAAATAAGCTGTTTCTTTTGTTGTGATTTTGCGGAACGACACGCCGAAAAGAGCCAATATTGTACCTCCGGCAATCATTTGTCCGCAGGTTTTTAAGAATTCCCGCCGCTCTTCGGGATTAGCCTTACTTCGTTTGTTTATCATTTTGCTCCTTTTTTGTATTGAATAAGTTTCAGTAAATCGGGAAATTGTTTTTTGCTGTTAATAGTGAAAAGAAAGGGAAGCATTTTTCCCCAAGTTTTTTCGATTGTATAACTGTTTTTATCCATTTCTAATGCTGCTATTCCTTCTAAGTGTCTTTCCAAAAAGAAAAAACTTGTTTTGAAAAATCCGTTCCAAACCGATAACCAAAAAACAGTTTTTTTCTTATGACTGACTTTGCAGAGCCAGCCTTTGCTGTCTTTGTAATAATGCCAATCGAAAGTTATGTCAAAATCGTTTTGAGCTAACCGTGCTTCTAACTCTTCAAATGCGCTGTAAGCTTTTCCGAGCGTACTTTTTAGCACCTCCTTTGAGGGATAAATTTCCTGTTCTCTTAATAACATTGTTTCCATAGCTAATTTTATTTTATGATATTATTTCAAAATCTTCCGAACGAAAGTTACTGTAATATCTTCCATTTTCTGCCGTAAATTTTAATATTATAAAATCTCCGCCATCCATTCCTCCTTGATAATACATTAAGAATTCGTCTTTCCAAATTTCTTTTTTAATATTTATATCTTCAATCACTTCCATTGTGCCTTTTAACATTACCCCACGGAAAAACCGGTTATCGCAAAAATATATGCAAGCCTTAGGATTTTTCCGGTATTGTGCTATTCTCCTTGAGGGGCTGTTGGTATGCCAATAAAATGTTTTAATGCCTTCCCGCTTAACGGGTGCTAACATTGCCTTCGTGTTTGGATAACCGGCCTCGTCAATAGAGCTTATAAAACTAACACTCTGATTGTCAATTAAATTACCGATTGTTTCTGTTGACTTTTTCATCATTTTTATTTTTTCACTCCTTTACGTAATGGGCATTCTTCTTTACATCCAGAACACGATTTTTTCGAAAGTTTTGTATCGAAGCTGTAAACCGAAATTGTTTTTTTGTTTGCTATATATATATATTCTCCAGATGTTTGCATTTCGTAAGCAGCCGTTCCGCCTCCCAAGGTATGACTATCGAATAAAATTGTTCGGAATTTTCCATTTTTTCCATAACAAGAAATGCGTGGGTTGCCTTTCTCTGATGTCAAAATATTTCCGTTGGAAGTTTTTGCAAGATAAGCGGGATTACAACATCCGGCAAAGGATCCGGCTTGCGCTCCGCTTTTACCAAACGAAGCAATAAATTCGCCGGTAAGTGTATAACTTTCGATTTTATGCCTGCCCGAATTAGAACAATAAATGGTATCGTTGATATTGATGATATCGAATGAATGACTTGGAATGATAAAGCCTTCAGGACTCTTGATAAAGCGCACAAGCCTGCCCTGCTTATCGATTTGAACAATGTGCTTATTTTCTGCATCGGTTACAAAAACATAATCTTGAGTTGTTGTAATTGCGTAATAATCTGAATTATCACTGCATGCTTCCCATTCGCCTTTTTTTTGTCCGTTGAAGGAATAAAAATCTATTCGGGTAGGATACAGTAGGTAAATATTATCTTCCACAATAATACCACGAACATTCGGTTCTATTGCAAAATCATATTGATGTTCACCCAATAAATCGAAAACAGAAATTTTATCAAACAGAGCGGCGTAGATTATATTTTCGTAGATGTCGAAGCAAATTATTTTGGAAGAGGCATCAAAACTGTTTATCTTTTTTTTATAAAGGGAAACAAAGGTGTTCTCAGCGTTTTCATCACCTTGTTGCATCGTTTTTTCATCCGACATTATCGAATGTATCATATAATATCCAAATCCTGCAATGAGGAGGAATATGAGGATGTTTAATATGATTTTTAAAATGTTATTCATCTTTTTAATCTTACTAAAATCATGGTTCAAGACTTAAGCAATAAACCCAATGTGCATCACGCACCATCAGATATCCGTCGGCGTATGCCATAGGCCCCCAGGCATCAATACCATCCATAATACGTTGCTTTTTTACCAATGTCATTTTTTTCTGTTCTAATTTATAGATATACAATTCGCCCTCGTCTTTCAATGCAAATAAGTGACTCCTGATTATTAAATAAGGCCCCAGGCCGAAACGTTCATCTGCTGCCGACTCCCAAATGGGAACACGTAAATTGGAGGGTGAGTAGGCTACCAATTTTCCACGCAGCCCACCGCCATCTTTAGGTGGCACGGTTATCACCATTTGTTCGTATAATATTGGCGTTTGCTGTTCGCTCGACAGTCCTTCGCTTGACTTGTATTGGTCGGTGATGGTTGCAATCCATTTGCCATCTATATTTCTTACTTGCAGCAATGCGCCACCTGCTCCATAACCGGCTGTTAGTGCTATTTCGCCGGATGATAGTTGCAAGGGGGAAGGTGCGACTACCGAAGGCTTCCATTTATCGACATTCCACAGCAATTTACCTTTGTCGGCAGCTTCACCAGATATGCCGCATACTCCGCCAATTCCGGCATATACGTATATTTTCTTTCCGTGCAGTACCATTGGCATAACCGAAGAGTGCGACATTTTGTATCCAATCGTATTGGGTGTTTGCCAGGCAATTTTTCCTGTTTCGCAATCAATTCCAACCATCAATACTTCTTTTCCTGCCGGCACTAAAATCAGTTGGTTGTCATCTATTCGCGGACATTGTCCCGAGTACCAGAATGGTTCTTCCGTTTCGAATTGTTTTCGCACATCTAATGTCCATTTCAGTTCGCCCGTAGTAGGATTGCAACACATAAGGTGCGCTTGCGGCCCAACTGTTATCACATATTTATCGGTTACGACAGGTGTTGTGCGCGAAAAGCCGTGATTGCGTTTCATTGGTACACGGTACCAACGCCGCCAAAGCTCCGTACCTGTTCCCAAATCGAAACAGCGCAACATATCGGAGCTTAATTTTTCGTCATAATCGAGCAAATACACCAAACCGTTGAAAATAACAGGAGCTGCGTGGCCTTCGCCAGTTTCTACTTTCCATTGTATTGGAAAATCGGTTACAAAATTGAATGGAGCAATTGTATGAGCAATGTTTTTATAATCGCTTCCTCTGAAGCAAGGCCATTGTCCTTTCAGGGATGAGGAGCTTTCGGCATAGCGCATAAAAAATTCTCCGATTACCACCTCATCAGCTTTACGCGACTTTCCTTCCGGTCGGTTATCAGCTCCGGGGTTCTGAATGGTTATATTATAATCGGGCGTATAGAGATGCCAAAACACAATTGCGCCGAGATAAATCAATGCAACGAGTATGGTGATAAGCCGGATTATGTTCTTTTTTTTCAAATTATTGCTAATTATCTTTTAATCGTTTTTCAATTTTTTCGATACTTGGCAAAGCCGATTTGTAGTTTTCCGGTAAAAGTTTAAAAAGTTTGTATTCGGAAATTCCAATGGGTTGGTTTATAGTTTCTAATGAATACTGTACTTCCACATTGTCTTGTGTATAAAACAAATAAAATCGCTTGCAATATTTCAAATTTGTAGAAGAAAATCCCTTCATTTCTGGAAATTCCTTTCTCAAATCCTTACTTAGTTCTTCAAAGAAACGACTACCCCAAGCTGCTTCCATTTGGCGCATAACAATATCGTGTCCCAAATCCCAATAAAGATGTAATAACTCGGTATTTACCTTTACGGCAGCTTTAATTTGGCCTTGGCGGATTCTTTTTTTCAAATCAATCAACCATTGCTTGTATTCAGTTTCTATTTTATTCATTTGTTCGTATTTTTGTTATTGACACGGTTTGTAAAACCGCTCAGCGACGGTAGCGACGGTATTAACAAATGCTATGATATTCTTTTTTGCCATACTTACTCACGGCAAAGATAGCATTTTTTTGGAAAAATTATCTGAACCGGAATTTTTACAAGATTTTTTCTTTTAAAGAGGCTAAGTTATATCTTGGGGATCTTAAAAATCTTAATAAAATCCTAATTCTAACACTAATTCTTTCTGCTCTTTCCGAAGCCCATAAAGAGCCGTTGCGCCTTCATCAGGTTGCGCGATTGCAGTATCATCGCCTTGGTTTCGCTCATAATGTTTAAATAGAGGATGCTGTTGCGCGTGGAACTTTCCTTGTTTTTTACGCGCCTGATTTGCGATTTGGTATATTCAACAAAAAGGTCGAACATGTTATCGCGCATATCCAATATCCTATCAAAATCATCAAAGTTTGCAGCACGTATCATCTCCACAATGCCCGAATAGACTTCCGAAACGGCCTTATTAATTGCTTCCAAGTCGCTTACCTGTTCAGGGCTTAATCCCGTATGGTTATTATCAATATATTCTAAGCTTGTTTTAGTAATGGACACTAACGACTTTGACACTTCGCTCAAATAATCGATAACCTGAACGTAGTAATGCCCCGTATTTATAGCATCCTCTTGTAATTTGTCCAAGGTAGGCAGCATTTCGTAGTATTTTCTCTCCTTCCCTTGTTCATATAAGTCACGGGCTTCCTTGCAGAGTCTTCTTAATTCTTTGCGATCTTCCGCTGCAAGCCCATTTAATGTTTCGGTATAAATACGACCCATTTGCCCGAAGGTATGACACACACTCTCATTACACTGTTCAATGACAGAACTTCTTTCAACTACAAGTTCTTTTTCTTCAGCCGACTGTCTTTTTGCTCGCTTTTTGTGCATTTTCGACGATTGTATAAGCATGAATACGCACAAGGCCAGCAGTCCTGCGAGGGCAATATTTCCTCCCCACATCAGTAGCAATGCGGTGATGGCACCGGCAGAAAAAGCAAACAAAGCGGTCATAAACCAACCCGAAATAACTGTCAGAACGCCTGAAACGCGGTATACAGCACTTTCGCGGCCCCAGGCTCTGTCAGCGAGCGAGGTACCCATGGCTACCATGAATGCCACATAAGTAGTTGACAAGGTAAGCTTCATTGATGTAGCTGTTGAAATAAGCAATGCTGCAACAGTAATATTTACCGCAGCGCGTATCAAGTCGAAAGAGGCCTTGTCTTTCTTTTCATCTTCCGAAGGCTTGAAGCGTTTGTCGATAAAACGATTGACACTATCGGGAAGGAAAGCTGAGACTCGCTTGTTGAGCGAGGTTGCGCTGTGTACCAATGCCCTTGAAGCGGGTGTAGAGCCGAAACGCTCGAATCCATCATCCTGGCGGGAAAGTTTTACCCCTGTTTCGGTTACTGTTTTTGCCCTTTTTGAAAACCAAAGCGTAAGAATCATCACACCGCCGGCTAACATTAGGTAAAGCGGATTAACGGCAACAGGCTTGGCAAGCTCGCTCATCATCAGCGTGCTAACATCTCCGCCTGCCGCTGCATGTGTCGCAGCAATTGCATAAGAATCAACCCCTGCCATGGTAACGCCGATAAAGTTCGCCAAGTCGCTGCCCGCAAAGGCTATTGCCAGCGCACAAGTACCTGCAAGTACAATGATTTTCAGTATATTAATTCTAAAGAGATGTTGCAGGATGGCCATAAAAATGGAAAATCCCACAAAGGATGCTATCAGCAGCATTTGCATATTATTTGAAAGCCACAAGAAGGACTCTTTAGATATGATGGTGCTGTATTTCAATCCTTTAAAAATAATAAAATAGGCAATAGCCGTCATGCAAAGCCCGCACCATATTGCGCCGAAGTTTCTGAATGAGCGTTTATAACGGAATGAGAATATTAATCTCGAAATGAACATAATTACGCTTCCGAAAGTAAAGGCTATCACTACCGATGCTAAAATTGCCGAAATCAAAGTCATCGCTCTTGTCGAGTTGATGTATTCGCTCAATATGCCGACAGTTTCGGGAGGGGCTGTCCAGATTTTGTACAATGCTACTAACATTGCCGCTCCCAGCAGTTCGAAAATCAACGACACAGTAGTTGATGTAGGCAAGCCAAAGGTGTTAAACAAGTCCAACATGATTACGTCGCAAATCATCACCGCAAGGAAAATTATCATAACATCGTGGAAGGTGAACATTCCCGGATGAAAAACCCCGCTACGGGCTATTTCCATTAAGCCGTTGGAAGTGAGCGTACCTGCTATCAAACCTACGGAAGCAACAGCAAGGATAACTTTCCGCGACGACACCTTAGAACCGATTGCCGAACTAAGAAAATTTGCAGCGTCATTGGCCACGCCGACAGTTAAGTCGACTATTGCCAGTGCAATCAATACGATGAGGATAAATAAATAAATACTTTCCATAATGCAACCTTTATTCCAATGTAAAGGTAAATAAAAAAAGTTGCAATAGCGATAAGAACTTATTAAGAATTTATTAACAATGTCGTTTTACTTTAACCGGACTATGCTCAATCTTTAGGGAGCGACAATATTAAAATTTAACGGATGCAGTTATTTTTTGTTGCCAACCGACTTTATAATCAGGTACATAATGTGCTAAAAATTGGGCTTTGAGTGAAAAGAATGAACTTTTTATCAAGTCAAAACTTAATTCTGTTTTGTTATAAAGCGATGCCTGATAATATTGATCGGCAATAAACATTGACGGATAATCTTTATAAAGCAGCATAAGATTTCCATCTTTATTTAGCGACACATAAAAACTATTCTTTAAAGCAATTATTTTCCATTGAATACCGCAATCAACAACTATTGAATGACACCATTGATTATTTATAGTCAGGTTATCGTTGCTGAAATTTCCAAGATAACCGGCTTGTAAAAAAAGTGTTTTAATATTAAAGTCTTTGTTTAAATTTCGGTTATCAGCCTTGTCATTGTTCCAATATAATTGGGCAAAATCAATTTTGGCAAAAACATTCATCACAATGTTGTCGCAATAATTTTTTATAGTATCAAGATTATTTCCCAGCCTATCCCATTGAACAATAAAGCCAAAATCGGCATAACCATCTTTTTCCGAAAGAAAATTTTCGTAATCGAAATGGTTACTATATATAGAATATTTTCCGCCTAAAATCATTCCAAAACAGTCACGCTCAGTTGCTGTTGCTATTTTTCGCCAGTCAACTACATATTCTAACAATAATTTCTTTTTTATATCACAAATATTTAATTCATATTGCGCCAATGCACCTTGCAAATTGGGTACTGAGTATTCAATAGAGCCTTTTCTGATAAAACCTGGCAACACCATTTTTATTTTTCTGTAAGGTAAAATTCCGAAATACAAGTTTATTTTATCCACGTATGGATTGTCTTTTCCTGTGTTAAAATTTTGCTGATATTTTAAATAAGCCATCGGCTGATACTTATAATCATTATAATCCTTGCCAAAAGGCATCATTGCCGTTACACCGGCATAGAGTTCAACCCTGTCTTTAATACCATAGCCCAACAAAGCCGTAAGCCGATCGCCAAAAAATGTTACTGACGAATTATAAGGCGAAGAAAATGCGCGGTTATCGAAATAGGTCAGATTATCAAATTTGTAAAGGAACTTTGGCGTTACAGGTGAGGTTCCATCAGTAGCAGCAATATTTTGCGCCGACAATATGTAGCCGGCAAATAACAACAGGCAAAGAATATTTATTCGCTTCATTTCTAATTTCTATTTTTCAATTCTTAAATCTTAATTAATCTTATATGCTATCAAGGTATCTCCATGCCGTAGGTACAAAACTCCTCGGTAAATCACCGGATGCGCCCAATGTTGATCAGTGCCTAAGGTGATTGGGAACTTATTGATGATTTCAAATTTTTCGGGATTCGGTTTTACTAATGCCATCTCACCTTTTTCGCCATAGCAGTATAGCAGACCTTCTGCAGCAACAATACAGCCTACGGAAAGCGTTTGGTCGCTGTACATGGTCTTGCCCGTTTTCCAATCTACGCAATGCCAGCTTTTTTTTTCGCCGGAGCCATAGATATAATCTCCGATTTTTATGGTGTTGCCTGTCTTGTGTGAGAGGTTGGTGTTTTCCCAGACTTTTTCTATGCTCCGGCCGCCATTTGTTAATCGCAACATAACGGAGCCCTTACCGTAATCGCTGGTGCAGAACAGCATACCATCGCTATATACAGGCGTATTGGGATGTTCCCTAAATCTATTTGTATGGTGGTGTACCCAAAGCAGTTTACCATTCGCTATATCTACTCCAATGATATGGTCGGACATCATGGTCACCACTTGCGGCACCTGCTGGTCGCTAATGTAAATAGGCGTTGCATAGCCCGACATATCATTTTCCGTTGCTCCCTTCGAGCTCCAAATGATGTCGCCTGTCGATTTATTCAGTGCTACTACGTGGTACTCTTTTCCTCCAGGTGCAATAATTAATTTCTCGCCAACAATCAATGGGGGGCCATTCCAGCCGTGTTTGGTGTTCTCTGCGATGAAATCTTCTTTGTAATGTTTTTGCCACAATAATTTTAATGATTCCATATCATAACAGAATAATTCTGCGTTTCCGCTTACTATATACAGTTTTCCCTCGGCATGTATTACCGTGCTACGAGCACCGATGTAGCCATCGGAATCCCACTCGGTACCATAATCAACTTTATCTTGGAGTTTACCATCCATATTCAATATATATAGATAGCCTCTGCCATCGTGGTATCCGGTTACGAATATTTTATTCTTGTAAATGGATACGGAAGAGTATCCGTTTCCTAATCCATCGAAATGCCAAAGCAATTCAGGGCCGTTGGCAGGCCACGATTTCAGCAATCCGATTTCTTTGCTGTAGATGCCTGTACGGTCGTACCGCCACTGAACACCGTCTTGTGCCGACAAGGTATAACTGACAAAAAATAGTATATAAAAAAGACTTAATCGTTTCATTTCATATATGTATTTTAAGTTATTGGGAATGCTTGGTAAAACCTTAGTAGGGTAATTGTTTCAGTAAGAAGTTTAGTGCGGACAAAGGGTTTCATTTTTTTATCGATTAAATCACCTATTCCATCCAATAAATTTTTATCTAAAGGTTTATTAAGTGTATCAATACAATTTTGTAAATAGTTTAAAAAAGGCATTTTCATTCTAATCTCAATCAAATTTTTATTGACAGGCGTGCGATTTTCCATAAAGAACCAACAATCGAAAATATCGCGATTAGTTAAATCATTTCTATCCAAAAGCGCACAAAGTTTATTCGCAAACATATCGGCAATTGTCATCACAAGCATATTTATTCCCATAAAAGTTTTAACCTCGTAACGACTTTCTTGTTGTCTGTTCGAAATTTCCACCTTCAATTTTCGCTCTCCTTTACCATAATTCAAAACGAGAATTAGCCCGAAAAATTTTTGTACTTCGTCTATTTTTCCATATTTGAGTAAAATATTTTGCATTTTTTGATAGATTTTAGTTTCTTTTTCTTTGTCGGATTGGATTAAATTAAAATCCAAATCGATTGAAAAACGCGGCAAATCATAGAAAAACATCAACGCACTTCCACCTTTGAAGCCTAAAGCGTTAGCCAATTCCAAATCAGAATAAATATCCCGCAGAATTTGCAACATGAAAAATTTATGCTTATTAAAATCCATTGTTTTCGAATATTCTTTGTACTCGTTTGTTCAAAATTTTCGAATTATATATTGGTAAAATCTGTTCAATCAAATCTCTTTTCAAGGGATGAAGGTTGTCGAAATACATTGCGCCATTGAGGTATAACATATCCAAAAATGCGCGTTCGGGTGTAGCAATTGTTGTTACATTTCCCTGTTGTTCAATGCCTCGTAATGATATTAGTAATTCATTTTTTATTTTACGGAACGAGAAAATTTTGCCAGCAATCTCTACCTCCCGACTTAGATAGGACAGTACAGTAAAACGACTATCATACTGAAAAATAACACCCGCCCGTTGTAAAACATATTCTAACGAAATATAAGCAGGCGAAAAAATACGGCAAGCCAATTCTTCCTGATTGTAATTTGGTTTGCAATATAGCCCCTTACGCAAGTTTTGCAGCCGCCCAGTGCGAACATAATAATTCAATTTCATATTTAATGAACTGAAATTTGTTTCGCTCGTTAGCATTGCTACATCTTTCAGCCGAAAAACCGAACGAGTATTATTATACAAAGTATAAATTAAATCCATTTTTTATTTTTGTGAACTGAACATTTGAAATTTTTAGATTATCAGTTCGCAAAAGTAAAAATTATTTACGAAAAATGCAAAAAATAAACATTAATTTACTATTTATTGGTAACTATCTGGTTTATTTAGCCTTATATGCCATTAACGTATTTCCGTGACGCACATACAAAACACCCTGATAAATAACCGGATGCGCCCAGTGTTGGTCGGTACCTAAAACTATAGGAAACTTGCTTATCATATCAAATTTTTCGGGTGTAGCTTTTACCAATGCCATTTCGCCTTTTTCGGAATAACAATACAACATATCTTCATTCGCAATTACTGCGCCTACACCGAAGGATTTGTCTTTATATTTAATTTCTCCTGTTTTCCAGTCTATACAAAACCAATATTTATGATTATCTCCCGAGCCGTAAATGTAATTACCAATTTTAACCATAGCTCCTGTCCTTGGATCCAAATCTGCTACTTCCCAAACTTTTTCCACCGAACGCCCTCCGTTTGTCAGGCGGAGCATTACAGCGCCCTTGCCGTAACCGCTGGTGCAAAACAGCATATTGTCATGGTAAATAGGAGTATTCGGATGAATTTTTCTATTATTTGCATATTTAAAGGACCAGAGTTTTTTTCCGGTTGCAGCATCAACTCCCAAAATATGGTCGGCCATCATGGTTGCGATTTGCGGAACTTGCTGATTGGCAATGTAAAGCGGAGAGCAGTAAGAAGAAAGGTCACCATTTCCTGCACATGTCCAGATGAGCGAGCCATCCTTTTTGTTTAGTGCAACTATGTTATGTTCTTTCCCTCCGGCCGAAAGTATTACCTTTTCGCCAATAACGAGTGGCGATTCATTCACTCCCCATCTGATATTCTTACCTCCAAAATCGACTACAATATCTTTCTTCCAAAGAATGTTCAGGGTGTTTTGGTCCATACAAATTAAAAATCCGGTTCCGGTAAATATATACAATTTGCTATCGCTAATGGTAACAGTTCCGCGAGCCCCATTATAGCTTTCATCCCATTCTTTACCATAGTCCTTTTTTTTCAATAATTTTCCGGCCATATCGAATACATAGAGGTACCCGGTATTTCCGGTCATGCCGGTAATATAAATTTTATTAGCATCAATAGCTACCGACGAGTGTCCTTCGCCTAAACTATCGTAATGCCATAACATTTGCGGGCCTTTTGTCGGCCACGATGTTAACAGGCCCTTTTCATGGTAAATTCCGGTACGGTCGTTTCTCCACTGAATGGTGTTTTGTGCTGATAAAGAAAGCGTAATGCATATTAAGGTTAAAAAGAATAATTGTTTCATGTTATCCGTTTAAATTATTTGTGGTAAAATTAGTCTTTTTTATTTAAATGCGCAAAAAAAGTGATTAGGGAATTAAGGTATCAAGTATCAGGATATGTGACTTTGCGATATGTGATGTGCGATTATCAGTTATTCAGTTATTCACCCTTCACCTTGCACCTTTATCAGAAAATAAATCGCCTTACGCTTCATGATAAAAAAAATTGCAAAAACAAAAAATAGTATTGATTTGCCATAGGTACGTTGTTTGTTTACTCGTATATGGGTGTTTAGCGATACCTACAGGAAGTGGACGGCAGTCTACTTCTTTTTTAATAATTAGTCGCTCCGTAAAAAGTTGACTTTAGGCGGCGAGCTAATATGAATTTTGAGAGAAAAATAGTCGAAAAATAAATTGTAAAATATTTCCTTTCAATTTTTTCATCATTTTCTTCACATTTCAAGCAGTTGCAGCTATGTAGGATGAAAATTTATTTTCAAAATACTACCAGTCGATGCTTTTGGCCAGTATAGCCAATTCGTGTCGCGAATTAATCAAATCTTCCAATCGGGTACAAAAAAAATCTCGCTGATTGTTAATAATTTATAATAATTTTAAGGAGCAACTAATTATCCATCAATCAGGATTGGTAAATCTATTTTTCTATACATCTTGACCAATTCCTAAAATTCAAAGATTCAATCATAAATAATTATTTAAATGATTATCCGTAACCTCGCCTAAATTTCATATCTTTGCCGATAAATACAGAAAGTTATGAATTTATTGAATTTCGTAGAACAATATCCCGATGAGTCTATTTGCAAGGCAAAATGG
>JAIRUB010000106.1 GCA_031254635.1 Prevotellaceae bacterium
CGCGCCTTTACCACCGAATCCTTACAAGCCATTACCTCATCGGTAACGTCGAATACTTTTCGTAAAAAAAGCACCGATTTGCCGGAAATTGGAATTTCCTCATTTTGCGTTTTAGCAAAAAAACCATCTTCCAAATAATTTTTTTCGGGCGTACTTAACTTGTGAATGTCGTTGTAGGCGCAATGGTGGTTAGTAATCATCAGCCCCTTGTCGGAAATCATACTGCCTGTGCAGCTAAATTCCAACGACACTATGGCGCCGGCTATTGATGCGCCTTCTTCGTTATAAATTTCCTTTGCATCTAAGGCCAAGCCTTTGGCTTTCATCTGACGCATGAGGTTTTGTTCGAGCAACTGCACCAACCACATACCCTCGTCGGCAGTAAGAGAGGAGGGCATCAGGAATAGGGAGGCAAGGATAATGCCGCAAATTTTCTTTTTCATATTAATTATTTTTTACCACAAAGGTACACAATTTATCGTGAAGCAATTTTTTCGGTAAAGGGTAAAAAGGTACAAGGTAAAGGGTAGTCGCACATCGCATATCCTGATACCTGATACTTGATACCCAGTATCCCTCATTAATCACTAATTATCCTTCCTTTTGTTTCAAAGACGAGTTTCGGGTCCTGTTCTTCTTCCGTACTATTGGAGAATGTGATGTGCCATTTCGGTGCTGTCAAGTATTCCCATATTTTGTCGGCATCAACCACTCCTTTTACGAAGGTAATCTGTATTACCGGTACGTCTTCACCAAGCTTCAGCAACGTTTCGAACTTTATCAAACCATCTTGCTTTGATAAATGGCTTGACAGGAAGGGCAAGGCGCGTACTATCATTGGTAATTCCAGTCCCTGATAAGTCAATTCATAAATGCCGGTAGGTTGCCCCTCATATTTTTCTACGTTTTTCTTGTAAGGATCGGGGGTATATCTTTTGTAAAATTGCTGCATAAAGTCGTCGCGCAAAATAGTGCCAACCTCAGCATCAACAGTCATTAATTGATATTTACAGGGTACTATTCTTTCTCCGCCGCCGTGCACAGGCATAGCTAAGGTTTTAGCTTCCACAATGGAGCGCAAGGTTTTCTCGCTCACATCAATATTCGGGTCAACATAGAGCCGCACAATCACAGGGCAGGCATATTCGGCTTCGAAGCCGTAAAAGCCTTCGTGCTTACGGAATAATTGCCCCAAATTATTGGCATCCACCCTGTCGAACATTTTATCGACGCCAAGGGTTATAATATTTAATTCCGTAACATCGGCAGGCGGCGTATGTAATTTGTTATAGAAGGGCGTAAATACGGCTGCTGCAATCTTATCCGTATTTGTTTCGGCTGGATTATAATGTATCTTTACCGAGTTGGTACGAACATAAGTGGCTACGCCATAAACACCACGTACTTTTTGCATTTGCGCCGAAAAAGCCTTGGAGCTTCCATAACATTTTACCGATTTCAGCCCACTCATTTCAAAGGTTTGTAATTTTACCTCCTCCGACGCTTCGCCCCAGCGTTCGTTAATGGTAGGCAGTTCCCAATTGCCGCCAAGCCACAAGGCCAAGGCAAAGAGCGCTACCACAAGAATGGCCGGCAGCCACCTCATTTTTTTACTCCGGTTGATGTGTAACGATTTGCAACAGCAATGGCTGATACATTCGCCGCAAAGCGTACAATCGATATGACGTACAACTTCTACCTTGTCCACAGGAATGCGGTAGGGGCATTTTTTTGCACAGAGGCCGCAATTGTTGCAGGTTTGCGTATCGCGCGTAATCTTCAACACAGGCACGCACTTGGTTTTGCCGCATATAATTTCCAAAGCATAGAAACTGAGGCAGGCAGTAGCCAAGAGCCAAACCAAGGGAATAGTGATGCCGAGCAAGCCGAGTATTACAAACAACAAAACAAGGGCTACAAACCAGAGGGTAAATTTAAAGATATGGCTGAGGGCGCCCAGCGGACAAATATAGCGGCACCAAAACATGTTGATAAAGAAACTGCCGCAGAACAGCAGCACAATAGATGTTAACGACATCCACATGGTAATTTCACCGGTGAAGCCGGTAGCCATAGCATAGTAGGGGTCGAAATTTTTGCAGAACAGTTCGCTGCTGCCCAAGGTGAAATAAAATACCGTGAACAAGAGTGCGTATTTAATAATGCGCAAGGCCTTGTCGGCACAGCTTCCGGACTCGACAACAATTTCTTTCATTTTTATTTTCTTGCGCAGCTTGCCCATAGCCTCGCTCAACGTGCCGAGCGGACAAAGGTAGCCGCAGAAGAGCTTGCTGAACAAAATAACGCCAACTGCCAACACAATGCCTATCATAATTTGCAGCATTGACATACTGCAAGCCAGCGTACCATTCAGGAGATAGGTAGAGAAGGCCTGCAAGCCGCCAAAGGGGCAATAGGCTTCAATGTCGGCTTTATTACCTGTAATTAAGCCGACGACTATAAAAATAAGAATAGCAGCAATGACGCTCCACTGCAAGAGGTTTTTCCAAAGATTTTTCATCTGTATTTATTTAAAAATTTAAGTATTTAAAGATTTAATAACTCATAACTCATAGCTCATAACCCATAATTTAAAACGACAGCCCTATAGTCAAAGAAAAGTAGTTACGGTGCAAATTCTTTAGTACATCGCGCAAGGCATAAACATAGTTGTAGCGGATATCACCGTATAAATTGGTGCCTTTCTTTTTGCTGAGGAAATAAGTGTAGCGGCAATGGAGGCCCAAGTTTAAGCGGTCGGCAGTCATATAAGCAAATTCGGCAGCCAATTCCGGCTCTAATTGCCAGGCTTCCAAAACAGTAATAAACTCATCCACTTCTTCGTCTGTCATTGTAGTCATAATCTTTCTATCGTTCATTTTTCCGCTTCCTATTCCGTAAGCAATACCCGGATTTATGTCGAACATGCCCGATTTACATAAGATATTTTTGTTGAAGCTCAGATAAGCTTCTGTGTAATCCAATTTTTGGACATGTTTCAAAGGGTATCGTTTGTAAGCGGTTTCAACGTTAGCGCCTTTTATTCCTATGGTAAAATTCCATGAATTGTTGTACTCGGTACGCGGTTCTTCGTAGGTATAGGCTATGCCGTATTCTATTTTGTCTTGCTCGTATATATTTATTTTATCAAAGGTTGTCCATATAGTTGCCCCTGAATCAGGGTCTCTTCTCGAGCGTTGGATTGGCTTATAGCCCAGCATAGACGAAAGCTCTATATATCCCTTCAAATACAGTTGTTTGGCAAAGGACATTTTCCCATCATAGCGGAAAGCGCTTGTTTCCGTATCGCCAAATTGCTGGTTATTAAATCCTGTTTCCGCCGAATTGCCATCGCTGTACAGTCCTGTAAATTCGTTATAAAACTTAAAGTCGCCGCTAATAAATTCTAATTGAAAACTACCTCCAAACTTGTCGTCAAGTTTTCGGCGATTATCACCGGAACTAACCTCATAGGTGTAGAACCATAATCCGGAAAGTGAAAAAATAGTTTTAGCCGTACTGGTTTCTTCTTGGCTGTATTCAATTTTTTCGGTTGTCCGCTCGTAGATAAAGTTAGCACCAAGGTTCCAGTGCGGGGAACGGAAATTGATACCCGGGCGAAGCAGTAAATTCATATAGATATTCCTATTGCGTAAATCCTTATGTTTGGCTAAGCTCGCCACCGTATAATCTATATACACGCCGGCTGAGAAGTATTTATTGATGGGCAGTGCTATGCCTGCATCAAAGGAAAAGCGCTCTAAGGCCTGATTGCCGGGTATGGAATCGGCTAAGATAAAGGGCGAACTTGTAGGGTCTAAGAGCCCGTTCCATTGCACCTCTTTCCTAAAGTTGTAATCGTAGGTAAAATTTCCGTAGAGATATATCTTATCGAATTTTAGGTACGACAAGGTGTTCAGCTTGTATTGCTGTTCGGAAACAGGCGTATGAACATTTCGGAAGGGCCCTTCGCTATGAGATACTGTTCCATCGAATTGAGAGTAGGCTTCTGCTTGCTCTAAGGCCTTGTTGTTAAATACCAACCCGGTAGCATTGTTGCCTTGCAGCCAGAAATTGTTTTTGAGCAAGTAGTCGTAGGTATAGTAATTTTTTGCAACAGGAATAACCGGTTGTTCCTGCGCCAATAGTACAGTACAGATGAGCAATGCCAATAGTCCTGTGATATATTTTTTCATTCTTGTTGTCATAACCATTTACGCTTTAGGGCTTGAGCTGAGGTGATGGTATTACATTGATTTCAAAATCCTCCGAAGAATTATTGGTGTCTTGGTAAACAATTCTATTGGGGAGCACCTGTTCCACTTTTCGCCGTACTGCCCTGCCACTATAACTCCCTGTATTGACATAAGTAAATCCGGCATCCACCGAAACGGGCAAACGTTTTTCAGTTATTGTAGGCCCATTAGAACATTCCACGCCATCGATAATCCATTCTTTGGCAATATGCCAATATTTTGGTCCACTTGTAGTGCCGGGTTGGTAACGTTCCCAAGTATCCATGTCATCTAAATAGCGCTGTACGCCCATTACCGGACGGAATAGTACCACAGCCGGGCTGCTTATGGAAATGATAAAAACTGTTGCAGATGAATTTGAAGTTTTTCGTATCATAGCTGGTACATCGGGATGCTTTTCATGGCCGGTTAAAGCAGGGTCGTAGATGCCGAAATGGGCTTTGGCAAAATTAAAACCGGAGGTACAAAGGCCGGTGTGGTCTATAGCATTCCAGGCAACAACAGCGCTTTCGCCTGGCCCCAGCGGATAATCCCGACCGGTGCCGGGGAACATCCATAACATCTGGTACAAGGCAATAGTATCCATGCCACGCCAAGGGTTATTAGCATTTCCTGCCCCATTGGCAGGGTGAATTGCTCCGAGACAGAGGGAGTCCAAAAAGAACTCCATATCGGTATTATTGTACAATTCGACATATTGGTCTCTCAAATAGTTTGTACCTAACAGTGTTTGACTACATACATAATAGACTTCCCTAAAAATAATACCTCCGGCGGCAGCAACTTCCAAGTTGATTGTTAGTAACTGTGAAATATCACTTCCATCATCGCCGATAACGCCGTAAGTTGTTAATAAAAATTCGCTTACTAAGCCGTTAAATATTCCATCGGGGGTGCGCGAAGAAACAACGGCTCTACAGCGGCCCGGCTCTATTGTGAAATCGGCTATTCCGTCGGCGTCCAAAAATTTTCGATAAACAATAGGCATTTCAATACTTTGTATCTGTACGCTTATCTTTGTCATATCAACCAGCCCTCCAAAACTTTCTGGCAATACGGCTTTTACTGTGAAGGTGGCCGTACTGCTTGTTGTTTGCTCTTCATTGAGGCAACTGCCCAAAAGCAAGATGCCTATAAGTAAAAAAAGAATCTTTTTCATGTCCATAAATTTAAAAGGTAAGTTTTACTTCGGCTCCAAAATACAAGGCTGCTGCGTTCCTATCCTGATAATAACCTGTAACATCATTCGCCACCCGCCCTAAGATATTCAAGAAATTATTAGCATAGAACGAGATGGTTGCCAAATTGCCGATTTCTTTGGTAACCCGCAAATTCAACAGGCCATAGAAGGGAAAGCTTTGCAGCAAAAAAGTAGTATTAAGATTAGATGTACGCAGTAGCTGTGTCTCAAAATCAAAATGGGGGTATATCTTCTTAGCATCTTCATAAGTTAATTTATTCCCGTTCCTATCTATTATATATAGCGGGTCTACTCTTTTGGTATATTGAGTATTGGTATATACTTCCTTACCGGTATGCTTTACTTTATCATCATCAAGATAATAGGCTAAAATTTCCCCATCATACTCGCTGATATTGCGCGAACGGTCGATAAACACCATTTCAGCGCCCAAGGTAACCACCATACGGAGTTTAGGAATATGGGTAATAAAGTTCAGCGAGGTACTCAACTTTTCGTTAACAGAACCATTTGACACGCCGGTGCTGCCCCCATAAACACCCACAAAGGGATAGGATCTGCCCTCATATGAAGTAGTCGGAAAGTACATAGCTTCGCCTATATTTTCGCGGCGGATATTGAGATAAGCGCCGTTTATAGATATGGAGGTGCTTAAAGCCCTTATGGCTCCCAGATTCAAGACATATTCTATACCCCATTTGGTTTGCTTTACGTTGTTTTGCGGCTTGGAATAGCCGACAAAGGTGGTATCCATAATTTTAGGCAGGGGCTTGCCGTTAAGAAACACATCTCTTGTTATAACGCCGTTATTGTCGTAAACATAGAAGGCCGGCTGGTTTCCTGAGGGAATGTTTACTACTGATGGCATATCATTTACCCACTTGTATCCGTAGCGGGGATATTCAAAGGGTTCATAAAGGGTTGTAAAGTTATACCCATTAGTCAGTTTTTCGTGGAAGAATACAATGTCGCCAAATACCTTTCCAACTGTAAAATCGAGGCCCAGTTCAATTTTTTCGCTTCTCTGCAATTTTAAATCCGGATTACTAGTCTTATTCACACGTTTAGTAGTAAATACGTTTAGCCCGTAGCCATTGTCATTAATATCATTGTAGGAAAATGACACCCTGTCCATATAAGCAGGTTCGGGGAAGAGATGAATCATGGAAGGCATCTTGTAAAAGAGTCCCCATCCGCCGCGTATGGCCAATTCTTTGAACCAGTTGTGGTGTTTGAGAATCAGATAACGCATGTCGAAACGCGGCTCTATGGCTGTTAGTTCGCTCATTTTAAACTTATCGTCCGGCAAAATGCTATTGAAGCGCACACCGGTTACTATTTCCAAATTAGTAGATCCAATAGGGAGGGTTAATTTATCTTCTGCAAAAAGAGTAATACGGCTCAAAAAAGGAATATCCTTATAGGAACGTTCACGCAATGAATTAGCGCTGTTCGGGTCGGGCGGGCTGTAGGGGTCGAAGTATTTTCCCTTGCCGTTATTGCCCTGCGTACTAAATTCTGCTCCTATCAATACTTTATTCAAAATATTGCCGTATTTGCCGTATAAATTTGCCACTAATTTAGCCTGCGCTTTCACCGGCATCCCTTCCACCCTGATATCCGAATAATATTGCGGTACGGTAAAGAACCCTATATTTTCGCCAGAGGAGAGTGCTGTTGACATGGGTATACGTCCTGATGAATGAAATTTTTTATCTTGCGAATACTGTTTTGCTATGCTTCCGACTACTGTATATTCTAAGTTAGTAAGCCAGGGCTTGGCAAGGGTCCAGCGGCCGTTGATATTCAGGTCTACGCCTGTATTTCGTTCAATAGCGATATTTTCCGTTAATTTATCAGGGTCGTCTTTAGTCGAAGAGTTGGAATAATTAGTTGTTAATTTTGCATTAAAGGATAGCTTATTAAAGATGTTCGAATAAGCTACTGAGGCATTAATACGGTCGTAGGCTTCTTTCGGTGTTCGCGGGTCTTTTTGTGCAAGCGTATAATCAAGGCCAAAATTTAAGGAGCCGACCTTATTGCCCAAACCGAAGCCCTTTCCTATGGCAACCTGCTTTAAGGAGGGGTCGGTTTTAAAACGTACAGCCCAGGGTGCAATACCGGCCTTGGTTTTCACGACAATGGCGCCGGAGGTCATATCGCCGTATTGAGCAGATGCAATTCCACGAATCACCTCAACAGACTCAATATTGTCAGTCGAAATCTGGCGGGCGTCAATTCCCGTTCCGGCAGTAGAATTGTCGGTAGCTCCATCGCCTCCTTTTAATACTTGCATATTGGCATCGTTCGATACGCTGGCTCCATCCACTATCAGCGCCACTCCCATTGCATTAGTTACATCGTCGGTACGTATTTCACGAATGACTAAGCGGTTAACTGAGTTTAAGGAGGAATTTTCCGTAAGACGCCCGGGCAATAATTGCAAGACATCTTTGATACTCGAAGGTTGAACGTGCTCCAGCGCCTGTTGCTCAATGCGCGAGGTTGTACCGGCCTTTCCGTTGATAGCAGTTACCACCACATCTTGCAACTTTAAGCTTTGTTCGCGTATAGTCCATTTCCCGTCCGTAATATCATTGAACAGGTTCACGGTAAGGCTTACCGTTTCGTAGCCCAGCAAGGATATTTCCATAGTGTAGTTGCCGGCCGGAATGCTTTTAATACTGAACTTTCCGTCGTTGTCGGTTACAGCCCAACGCCCCAGTTCCTTAATCACTATTGTAGCCATTGGAACCTCTTTTTCAGTATCGGCATCCCTCACCTGCCCCGCAATTGAAACACGGGGCGCTACCTGTGCCTGTGCTGCCGGTATGCAGCAGTATAGGACGGTAGTTATTAATAAAAGTAATAATCTTTTTACCATAGTACGGAATTGTATTATAAGGTACAATTAGTAAAGCCGAAGCCTGTTTGTTGGCCGCAAATAGTAGCGCCTGTACTTGCCGGCGTACCAGCATTCCACCAGGTTGGCCATATTGGGTTTTCCTTTAGTGCTGCTGGGAAAGTATTGGGGTCAACAGTTACTGTTAAAATTCCATTGCCGTTACCTAAGTCAGGTCTTACATTACACCATGCGGTTTGATTTGAAGTAATGGCCCACGATGAAGAGGTGGTAAGCGTAACAGTAGTGGTACCACCTGCCGTTGGTATATAATAAGTAGAAGATGAAAGCTTTAGCGCCGCCCTGTTTTGCGTAACAGTTACATAGTTGGCATGCCCGCCGTCAGCTTCAATGGTTAGAATAGCTGTTCGCTCTGTAGCTTCTTCTGTAGGGTCAACTATTACGCTAATTGTGCTGCTGTCGACTCCCGAAGCAGGCGCTACCCTGCACCAGGTTCTGTCGGAGCTAATCGTCCAGTTGGTGTTCGCTGTAAGGTCGAAGGAAGTAGTTGTGCCGGCAGGCGATACATTAGTAATAGCTAAGGTAGAAACGCCTAACACCGTACCAACTTGGTCAACGGTAATCTCTTTGGTAATGCCGGCAGCCTTTACTGTAATTAAAGCCGTACGTGTAGTAGCTAATGAAGTGGGCTCAATGAATACGGTAATACTGGCATTGCCTGTTCCTGTTGTTGGATTTACCGAACACCATCCCTTATCGGATGTAATTGTCCACTGGCTGTTGCTGACTATGTAAAAAGATTTTGTGGCGCCGGCAACAGCAACATCAGGGATAGCGGTGATGTTCAATTCTAAAGCCGGAGTTTGTTCGTCTTCATTTTTACACGACTGCAAGCTACTCAATAGGAAACACAGGCAAGCACAGAAGGCAAATACCGATTTGCAGGTAAAAATAAATGCTCTCATAAGTAAAAAGGTTTTAGGTTATTAATATAATAAATTTTAATTATCAGGTATATTTTTTACAAAGATAGTATTTTTTTATTTCTATGTATTATGTAGGGGGCTGTTTTTTGGGAATTTATTGTAAGACGTGAGGGTACGATGTCCGCCTTTTAGTTTACGATTTATAAGTTTTCATGACACCGTTCACTAAAGTAAACTACTTTACGTCTTGCACTTAACGACAAATCTGTAAATTGTAAATCCGTAAATCCACAAATTTTCATTATCTTTGCATCATGTAAAAATTAATTGCTGTGAAGATACTTAAACGTACATTATTTATTATCGGTATCCTATTTACACTATTGATAACGGCTTTAGCAGTAGTAAGCTATTTTGTGCTAACCCCTGAGCGCATTACGCCCATTGTACTGAAAATAGCTAATGAGCAGTTGAATGCCGAGGTTAATTTTGAAGAGTTGGATGTTTCCCTAATCAGTACCTTTCCCAATATGGGCATCAAACTAAAGAATGGCAGTATTGTTGCTAAAAACGATACACTACTATCCTTTGTTTCTTGCAGAATTTCGTTCAGGCCTTTGATTTATATAAGAGAAAAAAGAATCAGTATCAATTCTATAGAAATCGACCGGCCACGAATCTTTGCCCATATTGATAGTGATGGGCAAAATAATTGGGCTATCTTTCCTTCTGACACTACTGTTGCAAGCGATACCACAAGGCAGCTTCTTCCTGATTTTGGCATACGAAAGTTTCAACTTTTCGATGCGCAAATAATTTACAGCGACAATCAGGCGCAACAACTATTATCTATTGGCGGCTTACAATTAACCCTCTCTGCACGGCAAAAAAATGATACTGTCAGACTGAGGTTGGAGATGGATGTTGAGCAATTGAACTTTCAAAACAAAGGCAAACAAATGCTTCCGGAGATTCCTGTAAAGCTGTCGGCGCAACTTCGGCAAAGCGGCCGCAATCTGCAAATAAGAAAAGCAGACTTCAGCATTGCAACGCTCAATTTTAACCTTGTCGGCCAACTGCAATGGAACGATACCACCAGTGCGGTGAATATCAATACCGATTTCAGTTTAAAAACCCCGGCAATAGCCGATGTACTGACGAAAGTATCCACGCTTGTGCCCACTGCTGCATTGCTGAAAACTTCAGGTTCTGTAGCTATTAAAGGCACAGTTAACGGTACTCTCAGCGATAAAAGTTTTCCGATTATTGATGCCGAAATCAAGATTGCCGAAGGAAAAGTCAGGTCGGCCTTGAACCCTAACAAGCTGGGTATTGAACTGTTGGAAATTGATGGCACCACCCACATTGATATCAATAGAAAGACGCCATCAACGCTACAACTCAAGCGTTTTATCTTTCACGGCCCTTCTACCAAGTTGGATGTATCAGGCAAAATCAGCCATCTCTTTACCGACCCACAAATTAGCGCTCTGGTGGACGCTGACATTGATTTTACCGGTTTGGCCAAAGAGTTAATATTTATCGACAGTACCACAATGAAAGGGCATATACGTTCCAACCTTTCTGGCGAATTTGCCTTGTCGCACCTACTCAACAGAGATATAGGAAAACTTAAAATACAGGGCGAAATTAATGTTGACAGTTTACTGTTTGATTATCCGCAACAACAATTGTATATATCCGCACCCTTTGTTCAAGGTGTTTTTGGCACTAACAGCAGTGACAGCATAAGGGGGCAATTGCGTGAATCGTTGCTGTGCGGAAGGTTGAACGCCAATAATTTTGAATTGAAATGGGAAGATATACAGAGTAACATACGCAGTTTATCGGCAGTATTCAGCACTTCGGCGCCAGCCGACAGTATGTCTATTGCTCCGGTATTTGCCAATTTAAGGTTAAATGCGCTTAACTTTATTATTCCGAGCGACAGCCTGCGACTTAGGGCTGCTCTTGCTTCTGGAATTGTACGCATTAGCCCGCAACCCGGCAATCCGGCAAAACCGCTGTTCAATGTCCGTTTGTCTTTAGACACCCTTCGTATGCGTATGCCTGAGGCTTTTGTTATGATGAATCAGGGAAAATTATCGGCTCAGATTAAGGAACGTATTACCCGGAGGCCGGCTACTTCAAGCGCTCGTACAAGTTCACGGCGCGACAGTGTGAATATGGCCCGTACCAATACCAATGACGATATATTAGATATGCGGTTAGAATCAGAAGAGGTCCGCGATATACTTCAAAAATGGGATGTTAACGCTAATCTTGAATGTAAGCGTGTACGTGTACGCACTCCATTTTTCCCGCTTCGCACAAGCATTTCGGAAGGAACGCTGGCATTTGACAATGACACCCTGCGGCTACGCGATCTTGCCATGCAGGCCGGCAAATCGGCTATGCAACTCAACGGCTCTGTTGCCGGTATAAGACAAGCCTTGCTGCGCAACGGAAGAATAAGCGCCGACCTGCACCTTTCCGCCGATACACTTGATGTCAACGAAATTACCTTAGCCCTTGTAGCAGCATCAAAATATACAGAGCTAAAAACTTCCGAAAAACAACAACTCACACAAAGCCTGGAAAAAAGTGATGTAGTATTAGATGAAGAGGCTGCAATGGGCGTTTTCATCATACCTCGGAATATAAACCTTAAAATAAGGACAGCTATCAAGCACGCTATTTATTCCCGCATGACCATCGACAACCTCAATTCCGATATCTATGTGCGTAATCACACCTTGGAAATGCCGGATATGAAACTGCAATCGAACCTTGGAGACATACAACTGTCACTGGTTTATCAAGCCATAAATACCAAAGGCGCATATATCGGATTGGATATGGATCTCCAACAGATACAGGTAAAACAACTTATCGAGAGTTTCCCTGCCTTAGACTCGCTGACACCTATGCTGCGCTCGTTTGAAGGCGTGGTTAATTGCAATATGACTGCCGTTACTAATTTAGACTCTTTGATGAACGTGGAATTCCCGACCGCTATAGCCTCCTGTCACCTCAAAGGAAAAGACTTGGTGCTCATGGATAGCGAGACCTTTGCCGAAATAGCGAAAACATTATGGTTTAAGAATAAACAACGTAACCTGATTGACAGTCTTTCTGTAGAAATAATTATGGAAGACAACTGTTTGCTTGTCTTTCCCTTCCTGCTCAGCCTCGATCGTTATCAGGTAGCTGTAGGCGGTACGCAGCGTTTAGACCTGAGTTTCGACTATCATATAAGCATATTGAAATCACCGATTCCATTCCGCTTTGGGCTTAATGTCAGAGGCACGCCCGACAAGTATAAAATCAGAATAGCTACAGCTAAATATAGCAACTTGTTTAAACCGGCAAAAACCACTTCTTTGGCAGACGCCAAGCTCAATGTAAGGCAGGAATTTCAGAATAAATTACGTTCCGATATACAAACGATAGTTGCCTTAGCCTCTACTTCGCAAGCGACTGTACGTTTATCCCGACAACAGCAAAGAGGAATTTTGAATAATGCCGATATACAGAGGCTTTTAGTTACCGAAGAGTCGGAAATCATAAGTGAATCCACTGAGGGTATGGTTGATGAAACGGAAGAAATAGAGGAAGTAACAAGTGATGAATGATGGGATATGAGTTAATATGATTTTTTTTGTATCTTTGTAAATTATATCAAAATTTTATGCGTTATAGCTTATTGATATTGTTTCTGCTCGGTTTTCTTTGTACTGAGGTTACTGTACAGGCTCAGAGTAACCGAAGAGGTAGAGAGATTAAGCTGCCCGGTGGCACTCCAGGAACGGTAACAGATAGATTGAACCGCTCATCAAGCGGTACTTTTACTCCTCCTATCGATGACGATAATCCACTAATTTCCTCAACCGTTACTATCAATAAAACAGATAAGCCAAAAGCGGAACAGCTTGATACTTACGCTTTCGATAAGGGTATTGTAAAAAACCGCCTCTTTAGTTGGCAGGTAAACCGTTACCTTAATACTCCCATCATACAAAAGGTAGATACGATGATAAATGACCATCGAAGAGATATTATTTATCGAAAAGATTTGGGTGCTACCTATTTAGGTATTTCAGGTTCGGCTGCTATAACCTTTAATTATTTTCAACGACGGCAACACGATTTTATGTATGCGCTCATGCCTTTCAACGACTATTTTGTAACCCCCGACAATCTTCATTTCTACAATACCCGTTCTCCTTTTACCCGTTTTACTTATAGCGGAAACCCATTTTCTAACCACTTGTTTGAAGAACTCAATCTCGAAGCGCTGCATACGCAGAATATTACTCCGGAATGGAATGTTGGCCTGCTTTACCGCCATTTGGGCGGAAACGGGCTTTTAGCTAATGAGGCCACCGATAACAGGGCTTTCATCCTATTTACTTCCTATTCGGGGAAAAATTATTTAGCACAGGCAGGCTATATTTACAACGGTACCGACAATAAACAAAACGGCGGCATGGTTGATGTTGGTTATATATTAGATACCACAATGGATGTAAGAGCCATTCCTGTAAACCTTACCAATGCTAAGGAAATTATTAACACTAACACGTTCTTTCTTGTACAAACTTATGGTATTCCATTGAAATTTCTGTACTCGCGGGAAGTAGCCGACAGTTTGGGCACAGGCGAAGGCTCTATTGTATATTTCGGCAATAGTTTGGAATATACCAACACCAAGCGGATGTATAAAGACAATATTACCGACAGTGTCGGGCGAGCCTATTATAACAATACTTTCTACATTAACCCGACAAACTCTAACGACTCTATACATACCACATTTTTCGACGCACGGCTATTCATGACTATACAACCTTTCGCCCCTGATTTTCTTATTTCAAAAATCACCGGTGGCATAGGTTACCGATACCTGTCGAACTATTGCTTTGATCAATCGTACTACATTCGCCCTGTTCAGAATAATCAACAAAATAATTTTTATCTCTATGGCCATGCTCAGGGAAATTTCAGGCAATATTTCTCATGGTCGGCTTTTGCGCGGTATTATTTTACCGGTCATAATCAAAACGATTTATTGTTTAGCGCCGATGCATCCTTGTCAATATATCCCATCAAACGCGGCATTCATTTATGGGGTAAATTTTCTATGGATACACGGACGCCTGATTATTTCTTGCAAAACTATTACAGCAACCATCTGAAATGGCAGAATAATTTTGATAAAACCATTGAAACAAAAATAGAAGCCGGCCTTCGTATCCCCGACTGGGACTTAAATACCTCCATCGGCTATTCACTGTTAAAATCGCCGGTATTCTTCGACACCACTGCCACGCCTCGCCAAAGCGATGAGATAGTAAGCATTTTATCAACATCCGTTGAAAAGAATTTTAAGTTGTGGTTAATCCACTTCGACAATCGTGTACTCTTCCAACTTTCATCGGTTCAAGACATCATGCCATTACCTGCGATAGCGCTGAATTCAGCTATTTATATTGAAGTAGAAGCGGTAAAAAATGTATTGACTGCACAAATAGGCGGCGATATTTATTACACTACGCGCTATTATGCTTACGGATATAATCCGGCTGCAGGCGCATTCCATATACAACGCACCCGCGAAACAGGCAATTGTCCGACTATTGACGCCTTTATCAATGTAAAATGGAAACGCGCCACCTTCTTTATAAAGTATGTTAATGCATTTGAGGGATGGCCCACTAGCGATTATTTTTCTGCTTCACACTATATCAAGCCGCAAACCGTATTAAAATTCGGCCTTTCATGGCCGTTCTATCTATAAGTACTCAGCAAAAGGAGGAAGATGAAGCCCACCTGGAAAATATGTATATTATTATGCTGTTTAATGCTATGGCCACTTTTTTTTACTATATTCCGCATTATTCCGGAAAAAGTAGCAGGATGGCATAGCAAAGAAAAAGATAGCTTAGTAATGGCTGTACGTCCCAACACAAACGACTTCTACCTTTATCGTAGCGAAGTTGTGGGGTTTCAATTAGAACTCATTCGTGCATATTCCTATACACGTAGCCAACCTTATCATATCTATTTGGAAACTGATGAAAACAAACGTTGGCAAGCATTATTAAACGGCAAAATTACCATTATAGTGTGTAGTCAGGATGACAGTACCTTGCATCGATATCGCCAACAGCATAAAGTTTTTTACAGTGCGCCATTGGAAGACTACTCCAACTCCGTGTGGGTGGTTCACAAGAAAAACAGGCACTTGTTAGCTGATGTTAATATGTGGATAAGTTATTACCGTACCTCTCCCGAATATTATTTTAAATGGCAAAATTATTTCGTATTGCGCGATCCGGCCAACATCAATCAACAAACAAGCCTATCGTCCTACGACTGGATCATTAAACGGTACGCCAAACGCCTCGAATGGGATTGGCGTTTGTTGGCTTCGATGATTTATCAGGAGTCGAGATTCCATCCCGAAGCCTTATCCTATCGAGGGGCTTACGGCTTGATGCAAATCACGCCGGTCGCCGCCGAGCATCATTTGTTATACAATATAAAAGAACCGGAAGACAATATAGAGGCCGGAACACGAATTTTGCGTTCATTGCAAAAAACAGTAAGCAACGACACAGCTTCTTTATATAATAATATCTGTTTCATATTGGCGGCTTACAATGCCGGCGCTAACCGCATTGCACAATGCCGCCGCTTTGCCGTATCACAGGGTAAAAACCAATATATATGGAAAGAGGTAGCCGACGTTATACCCTTAATGAACTATCCGATACATTATGAAAGTAACGATATTTATCGCTTCAAAGGAGCTGAAACGCTTAACTATGTAGAGAAAATAATGGACAGGTATAAACTTTATAAGGTGCTTCTGAGCGAGTAAGCGGTTAATGTATATGAGGTATGAATTAATCTCTTAATCACTTACTTTGCATTAATTGCCACCACAGGGTCAAGGCGCGAAGCCACATAGGCGGGGATAAGGCCAGAAACAAGGCCTATTATTGCCGAGATGCTTATTCCCAACATAACATTACGCAAACTTAGTTGTATAGTAAAGTCTAATGCATGGCTGACCAAGGCGCTGCCGCCGAGCACAATCAGCAGACCAATGAGTCCGCCTGCAACAGCTAATAGAGAGGCCTCGAATAAAAACTGAGCAAGGATAAAATAGCCCTTAGCTCCTAAAGCCTTTTGTATGCCAATAATAGGCGTGCGCTCTTTCACCGACACAAACATAATGTTGGCAATGCCGAAGCCGCCAATCAGAATGGAAAAACCGCCAATCACCATACCCACAAGATTTAATACCACAAATAGATTGGATAACTCTTTCTCAATTATACTCATTTCATTAAGGGCGAAATTATCTTTCTGCGCCGGCTTCAGTCGGCGTAGCGAACGCATAAGCATCTTCAACTCTCCCACTAAATCATCTTTATCTATTCCGGGCTTGGCTTTTACAGCTATGCTGGGATCTGACCAACGCATGTCGGCCATAGTACGAGCATAATTGAAGGGAATAGCAATTATATTATCCAAATCCATTACATTAACGATGCTGGAGCCTTCTTTCTCGAGTAAAGCAATTACCTGCAATTTATGTCCTCCCGCCTTAAACTCTTTCCCTATCGGATTTTCCCCTCCAAATAATTCCTCAGCTAATATATGGCCAACTATAGCCACCGGTGCCCCGCTATTCGCTTCCATCGTACTCATATAACGGCCTTCAGCTATACTTAACGGATTTACCTCATTCCATTCATGGGTAAAACCCACTACCGTTACTCCTGCCAAGGTATTGTTTTTATATTTCACCTCTCTGCGAAAGCCCATATAAAGCGCCACGGCTTGAGCATTTACACCCTGTGATTGAATATGCTGATACTCGGCATAAGTCACCGCAGGCCGCTGCCAGAATTCCCACCATTTATACTCTCCGCTTTCGTCAGCCCCCCAAGGCCACTTTTCTATATATACCACATTGGAACCTAAGGTTTCTACGCCGGCACGCATATTGTCTTCCAAGGCATCAACCATGGTATATACCGAAATGATGGCGAAAATACCTATCGATACACCCAAAAGCGACAAGAAGGTACGGAGTTTATTCGCTCGCACTGAGGTAAAAGCAAAGGCAAAACTCTCATTTAATAATTTGAATATCAAAAATATATTTCTGAAAACCTTCATTTTTTAGGCAAAAATAACCATGCAAGTTAGCGATTAATTCGGAATTTTTTGAAAAAAAAACTTTTTTTCGGAAATGCTTGTCTATTTTCTAATATATGCTTACCTTTATGGTTTAATTTTTTTTATAATGAATACATCCGGAACAAAAACAATAAAACGCGCTTTATTATCTGTATATCATAAAGATGGAATAAAACACCTTGTCAACTGTTTGCACCGGCTCAATATAGAAATTTATGCTACGGGCGGGACCTTGGATTTTATTCAGCAAGCAGGATATAAGGTTCAGGCTATTGAAAAGCTTACCGGTTATCCATCCATTTTGGGAGGTCGGGTAAAAACTTTACACCCAAAAGTTTTTGGAGGAATTTTAGCCAGAAACAGTCAACCCGACGATTTGGAGCAACTCCGAAAATATGAGATTCCTGCTTTTGATTTGGTAGTTGTTGACCTTTATCCTTTTGAAGAAACCGTAAAAAACGGTAAAAGTGAAGAGGATATTATCGAAAAAATTGACATTGGCGGCATCTCGCTTATACGGGCTGCAGCCAAAAATTATACCGATGTGTTAGTCGTAGCCTCATGTAACCAATACAGCGACTTATTGCATATTCTGAATGCTCAGCAAGGTGCTACAACTTTGGAAGAACGTCGGCGCTTTGCAGCACAGGCCTTTCAGGTATCATCGCATTACGATACGGCTATTTTCAACTATTTCAACCAAGTAGAAGCTATTCCTGCACTACGGATAAGTTACGACGAAAGCATAACGCTGCGCTACGGTGAAAACCCGCATCAGCAAGGATGGTTCTATGGCCGGCTCAATGATATGTTTGAGCAGCTGCATGGCAAGGAAATTTCCTACAATAATCTGTTAGACATTGACGCCGCCATTCAATTGATAGATGAATTTAACGATACCACAGCTTTAGCCATCCTCAAGCATAATAACGCCTGTGGAATGGCTGTGCGGTCAAGCTTATTGGAGGCCTGGAATGCCGCTTTAGCCGCTGACCCGCTCTCGGCCTTCGGAGGAGTCATCATTGCTAACAGAACAATAGATGCCGTCGCCGCCGAAGCTATTAACAACATATTCTTTGAAGTAATTATTGCCCCAAAATATGAGGCGGCTGCGCTTGAGGTACTGAAACAAAAGAAAAATCGGATTATCTTGTTACGCAACAACTATCAGATTACCGGAAATATGCAATACCGCTCAATACTCAATGGCATATTGGCGCAAGACAAAGACTTGCATACTGCCCATGCCGATGAATTGAAAATCGTTACTAATCGAGAACCTTCCGTTGGCGAAACAGAAGATATGATTTTTGCCAATAAATTAGTTAAACACACCAAATCGAATGCCATTATATTGGTGAAAAATCAACAGCTCTGCGGCAGCGGTACCGGACAAACATCGCGTGTTGATGCGCTCAAACAAGCCATTGAAAAAGCCTGTACTTTTGGTTTCGACCTTCAGGGCGCCGTAATGGCCTCCGATGCTTTCTTCCCCTTCCCCGACTGTGTTGAAATTGCCTGTAAAGCAGGTATCACAGCTGTTATCCACCCTGGCGGATCTATCAAAGACCAAGACTCCATCGACTATTGTAACCAACATGAAATGGCTATAGTTACCACAGGGATCAGACATTTTAAACATTAGAACAAACGAATAAAATATGGCATTTTCTTTCTTAACACAAGAGTTAGCAATGGACTTAGGTACCGCTAACACCGTTATTATCCACAACGATAAAATAGTAGTTGACGACCCTTCTATTGTGGCTATCGATCAGAATACCAATCAACTTATTGCTATTGGCGAAAAGGCGCGACAGATGCACGGCAAGACGCATGAAAATATCAAAACCATTCGTCCCTTGCGCGATGGAGTAATTGCCGATTTCAACGCTGCCGAGCAAATGATTCGCGGCATGATTAAACAGATAAATACCGGAAGCCGCTGGTTTACGCCGAGCCGCCGCTTGGTGGTATGTATTCCCTCCGGAAGTACGGAAGTGGAAATACGCGCTGTGCGCGACTCTGCCGAACATGCTGGCGGGCGCGATGTGTATATGGTATACGAACCTATGGCCGCAGCGCTGGGTATAGGCATTGATGTGGAAACGCCCGAAGGCAATATGATTGTAGATATAGGAGGCGGTACTACCGAAATTGCTGTTATCGCCCTTGGCGGCATTGTTTGCAACCAAAGTATACGTACAGCCGGCGACGGATTTACTTCCGATATTCAACAATACATGCGCCATCAACACACCATAAAAATAGGTGAGCGCTCAGCCGAAGATATTAAAATCGCCGTTGGTTCCGCTCTTTCCGAACTCGAAAACCCACCTGCAAGTTGTACCGTACATGGGCCAAACCTAATGACTGCCCTACCCGTGGAAGTGACCGTAACCTATCAAGAAATTGCTCACTGTCTCGATAAATCGTTGGTGAAAATTGAAAATGCCATTATGACGGTATTGGAACAAACTCCTCCGGAATTATATGCCGATATTGTTCGCCGCGGCATCTTCCTTACCGGTGGCGGCGCCTTGTTACGCGGGTTGGATAAACGGCTCAAGGGCAAAATCAACATTCCTTTTCAAGTAGCCGAAGACCCGCTACATGCCGTAGCACGCGGTACAGGTATTGCATTGAAGAATATTGGTAAATTCCCCTTCCTGATAAGATAAGAAAATGAATCACCTGTTCAGCTATCTATCTGGCATTCGTGTATTAGTTGTTTTTATTGTACTTGAAATTATTGCTATTGTTTTATTTGCCGGTAACAGTTACTACCAACAATCAACCATACTCAAAAATATTCACGTAGTCTGGGGAACGGTAGTGCGGCCTGTACATTCTCTCACACAATATTTTTCGCTGGGAGCGGTAAACCGGCAATTAGCTGAAGAAAACAACCGATTACGCAACGAATTGGAATATCTGCGAGGCAGCGTGGACACTACTATTGCTACAGTTGTTTATGACAAGGAACACAGGCCTGTGTATTCCTATATTCCGGCTGAAATTATTGATAATTCCGTAAATAAGCAACAGAATTATATTCTACTAAATGCAGGAAGCGAACAGGGCGTGAAGCCCGAAATGGGTGTCATTACCGAACAGGGAGTGGTAGGCATAGTAACAGATGTTTCCCAACATTATGCCTTTGTAAAATCGATCTTGAATACCGAATGGAAATTTAATGTACGTTTAAATTCAGTCGGCGACTTCGGCCCTATGCAATGGGATGGCATTAATTATACAAAGTCTATACTCTCTGATATCCCGCAGCACAGCAATGTTGTAAAAGGAGACACGGTAGTAACCAGTGGCTATTCGCGTATCTTTCCGCAAGGAATCCCCATTGGCGTAGTAGATACAGCCGTTGTGAAACGTGGAAACTTTTATGAGATAAAAGTAAATTTGTTTATCGACATGAGAAAAATACAGTATGTAAGTATTGTTAACTCCATATATCGAAACGAATTAGATTCATTAAAAATACTCGAGCGATGAACAGGCATTTTTTTCAATTACTGACACTCTTCATTCTGCTGGTATTCTTCCAGAAGTTTGTCATCGACAAATTATCGCTCGGTACTTATATTAGTCTGGAAGTATACCTGATGTTTATTCTGCTGTTGCCTTTCAAATATTCTACCATTAAATCCATGCTGTGGGCCTTTGCTTTGGGATTGACTATTGACTTATGTTCCTTTGGAGTATTGGGGCTGCACACCATTCCTTTGGTAGGATTAGCTTATCTTCGTCCGCAGTTGCTAAAAATGGTATCGGCTACCAACAACATTGAAAGCATTCAGGCTCCATCAATCAAAACATTAGATTTCAGGCCATTATTAACTTATATCACCTTGTCGGCATTCGGCTTTCTGACCATATTATTTTGCTTGGATAATTTTAGCTTTCATAACCTGTCTCAGTTGTTCCTGCGTATTCTGCTCAGCACTATAGTAACTACACTATTTATCGTTGTTATACAATACGCGTTTATAGGGCTCCGACAAAACAAAAAAGCATGAACAAGTCTCCCTATAAAAAAAATATCATTACCATTGTGATATTGTGCTGCGCCTTGATATTAATCGGACGGCTATTTTATATTCAGGTATTAGACACATCTTATAAAATAACAGCCGCTAATAATGTCTTACGCTACGAAGTTCAGTATCCTGCCCGCGGCTTGTTATTCGACCGCAATGGCGAACTCTTAGTAGGCAATAAAACAACTTATGATATTATGGTGGTTCCACGGGAAATGAAAAGCATTGACACCTTAGATTTATGTTCTCTATTTAATATTTCCTACACACAATGTAAAAATATTTTAGATGACGTTCAACGCAAAAGAAAACGGCAAGGCTATCAGGCTGCCATCTTCTTGAAGCAGGTGCCGGCCGAAATCTATGCTTTATTTCAGGAAAAAGCATTCAAATACCCTGGTTTTTATGCTCAGGCACGTACCCTGCGCAGCTATCCGCGCAATATAGCAGGAAATCTTTTAGGCTATGTAACTGAAGTAGATACTGCGAATATTCGTCGTAATCCTTATTATAAAATGGGCGACTACATTGGCAAAAGCGGTATTGAAGCTTCCTACGAAGATGTTTTGAGAGGGCGAAAAGGCGTAAGCATTTATGAACGCGACGTACATAATCAAATTAAAAAATCATACGACGACGGCAAATATGATACTACCGCCATTGCAGGGAAGGACTTAATCTGCACCATTGATATCCACCTTCAGGAGTATGGCGAACTATTGATGCAAAACAAAATAGGCAGTGTAGTAGCCATTGACCCCGGCACCGGCGAAATCTTAGCGTTGATTACAGCTCCGGGCATTGACCCTTCCTTGTTGGTAGGCATCAACCGTAACTTTCAGTTATTACAAATGAATCCGTTAAAGCCTTTATTTACAAGGGCCGTTATGTCGTCTTACCCTCCCGGCTCTGTATTCAAAATGGCGAATGCCTTAATCGGACAGCAAGAGCGTGTGCTTACGCCGGAATCGCGCTATGGCTGCGCTATGGGTTACAAAGTAGGACGCGGTGTTGAATGTCATGCTCATCCTTCGCCCACAGATCTGCGGCAATCCATACAGATGTCGTGCAATGCCTATTATTGCCATGTGTTCCGTAGTATTATTGATAATCCGAAATACGACAATATCAACGATGCTTTTAACCAATGGCGTAAGTACGTGCAAAGTTTTGGCTTCGGAATTAAATTAGATACCGACATTCATAATGAATTAGCTGGAACACTGCCCACCACCGATACCTACGACCGCATACACGGCAAAGGCAGATGGAAATCGCTCTCTATTATTTCCCTTGCTATCGGACAAGGCGAGATAGGCGCTACGCCCCTTCATTTGGCTAACTTTACTGCACTCATTGCTAATAAGGGCTACTACTACACACCACATGTAGTACGTAATGTTGTGGGCAAACCGGAACATCAAAAATACAAAGAAAAACACTATTGCGATATCGACTCTGCATACTTCACACCGGTGATTGACGGTATGTATTTAACTGTAAACGGCGGGCCTGGTTCTACTGCCGGATGGGTAAGAATTCCGGATATTGACATGTGCGGAAAAACAGGCACAGCACAAAATCCACATGGTGAAAACCATTCTGTGTTTATGAGTTTTGCTCCCCGCGAAAACCCTAAGATAGCTATTGCAGTTTATATGGAAAATGCCGGCTGGGGAAGCACCTGGGCTGCTCCCGTAGCCTCGCTGATGACTGAATATTATCTTACCGGAGAAATTAAGCGCAAAGACATGGAAGCCAGAATTATGGCTGGAAATTTTTTAAGCAAAGAAAGCAGGGCTAAGAAAAGAAAATGAAAAGACAGTACAACATATTCAGCCAACTCGACTATACAACCATAGGTATTTTCTTTCTATTGATATTAATTGGCTGGCTTAGTGTATATGCTTCGGTGTATAACGAAGAACATAGTAGTGCCTTCGATATTTCCCAACGTTATGGTATGCAACTGATATGGATTATCAGCAGCATAGTTCTTGCTATTATAGTATTATTGGTTAGTCATAAATTTTTTTCCGTTTTAGCTTATATTATTTACGGAGCTATTATACTACTATTGATATTAGTGTTGGTAGCCGGTGTTGAGGTTAATGGTTCCCGATCGTGGTTTGTAATAGGTTCAGTACGGCTACAGCCGGCAGAGTTGGCTAAAGTAGCCACTTCATTAGCCTTGGCAAAGTTGATGTGTCAACATAATTTCAATTTAAAAAAACCACAAAACGTATTGTCAGTGGGCATTATTATAGCATTACCCATGGCACTTATCCTATTGCAAAGTGATACCGGCTCGGCATTGGTATTTGTCTCCTTGCTGCTCATGCTTTATCGTGAAGGATTTTCCGGTTGGGTAGTGAGTATTGTAGCATTTTGCGCTATATTGTTTATATTGTCTATTATTTGGGAACCTGTATCCGTTCTACTCTTTATATGGATTATCTGCTTGGCATTGTATGCATTATTCCATAAGAATAAATACAAGGTACTATTGATGGCCAGCCTTTCTATCGGTAGTTATTTTCTACTGGCCAACTATCTTCTACCTTTGCTTAAGCTGTCCATAGACAGTGACCATCTCTTTCTCGGTATCTGCATACTTACGCTTATTGTAGAAGGAATTATAGCCGTTAGAAAAAAAATCCGGCATTTTTGGCTCATTCTACTGATATTTGGCAGTGCTGTAACCGTAACCTCTTCGGTAGATTACGTATATGACCATTTGTTGCAGCAACATCACCGCGACAGGATTGAAGATATGCTGGGACTGATAGACGACCCGCAAGGAGTAGGGTACAGTGTTTATCAGTCGAAGATTGCCATTGGCTCCGGAGGCATGACAGGCAAGGGTTTTCTGAATGGCACTCAAACCAAATACAACTTTGTGCCTGAACAAAGTACCGACTTTATTTTCTGTACTGTAGGCGAAGAGTGGGGCTTTGCCGGCGTATTGATAGTAATTGCACTTTTTGTGTGGTTACTGATTCGGATTCTTGAAATATCGGAACGACAGCGCGATTCCTTTGCCCGCATCTACGGCTATTGTGTAACCTCTATCATAGGCTTCCACGTACTCTTCAATATAGCTATGACTATCGGATTGGCGCCGGTTATCGGCATTCCGCTTCCTTTCATCAGCTATGGCGGCTCCTCGCTATGGGCCTTTACACTCCTGCTTTTCATCCTACTCAAATTCGATGCGGTGAAGTGGGAGTGATGTAATGATTAATCACATTTTTTTTTCTCTTTGTAAAAAAAAACTACACTATGAAACAACTAATTCTTATTTTTTCCCTGCTAATCACTATTGCCTCTTGCGGCAATTCCAACACTTGTGTGTGCAGTAATGGGGCTTGCGACACCTTGGTGGTTATTTCTACCAATGATGTGCATTCGCAAATTCACGATATGCCTGTATTAGCAGCTTATGTACAAAGCCAGCGCGATAGCTTTTCGCGTGTGTTAGTGCTGAGTGCCGGCGATATGTTTTCCGGCAGTCCGGTAGTCGATAAATACAAGGAGCGCGGCTATCCCATGATAGATATGATGAACCGTATTGGATACAATGCCGCTACCTTGGGGAATCACGAGTTTGATTATGGGCAGAATGTCTTAATACAACGTATCAGGGATGCCCAATTCGACTTTCTGACAGCCAATGCAGCCTTCACTAACGATATGCGGAATTTGGTTAAACCCCACATTATAACTGATGTGAATGGAATGAAAGTCGCCATTCTTGGTTTTATTGAAACCGGCGATGCCGGCATTCCTTCTGCATTACCTGAAAATCTTGAAGGAATAAAATTTGCCGATGCCTTATCATTGGTTGATGCTTATCGCTCCTTGCGCGATTCGGCTGAGGTATTCCTCGTGTTAAGCCACTTAGGCCTGAGAGAAGATGTGAAATTGGCACAGCTATTGCCCGAAGTTGATGCAATTATCGGCGGGCATTCACACACCGTCTTGCCGGCCGGAATTGATACTTGCGGTGTGTTGATAGCTCAAACAGGCTCTTATTTAGAGCATATCGGTAAAACTACCCTCTTGTTGAAAAACGGAAAGGTAGTGATGAAAAAAAGCGAATTAATACCTATTAATTCCTTGTCGGTCATAGATACAGATATTCAACGATTAGTAGAAGCCTATGAAAACGATCCAGCTTTGAAAGTTGCTGTGGGAGTAGCCACCGACGATATTACAGGAAAAGAAGCTTTGGGCAATCTGTTTACCGATGCTGTACGCACTGTTCATGGTTTAGATATTGCGGTGATGAACAGCGGCGGGTTGAGAATAAGTTTCTATCCAAAAGGAAATATCAGCTTTGAGGATGTATATAAATTAGACCCCTTCGAAAACCAGTTGTATGTTTACAACTTAACTATAGAAGAACTGTCCGATTTGTTAAAAAACACTTACAATGATAAGAAGTCAGACATATTGCGCATATCGGGCGCTGAATATACCTTAACATTAGATACAGACGACCCGAACAAGGCAGTGTCTATTACAGTTACCGGCTATCAAGGTCGGCCGCTGGTGCAGAAAGCTACCTACAAGGTGGGAGTAAGCAGCTATGTTAAGGGTCGATTTATTCCCTTGGTGAATCCTCAGTATCAAGGACGGCTAATCAAGGGTACTACTACTGCCGAAACCTTGTTGCAGTACCTTAAGCTTCGCCCTATAAGCCCACAGCCGCAACGCATATTTATTCTTAATGAATAATGATTTAGAATTTAAAATTTAATTGAATCTATAAATCACTTTACCCTTTCCGCATATTCGTGCGTGCGGGTATCCACCTTAATTTTGTCGCCCTGATTGATAAACAGGGGAACCATGATTTCAGCGCCGGTAGCAATGGTAGCGCTTTTCTGTGCGTTGGTTGACGCTGTGTCGCCTTTAACTGCCGGCTCAGTATAGGTTATTACCGACTCAATAAATGGTGGCAGCTCGCAGGTGAGTACACGCTCATCGTCTGCATGGAACATCATTTCCACATATTGCCCCTCGGCCATAAGGTCAGCATTGTCTATCATATCTTCTTGTAAGTCAATTTGCTCAAATGTTTCATTGTGCATGAAATGAAAACCTGAATCGTCTTTATACAAGAACTGAT
>JAIRUB010000131.1 GCA_031254635.1 Prevotellaceae bacterium
CGCTTTCACGGTTTGTAATTGATTTTGTGATCTTAAGTTGTCTCATAGAGGGTGATTTTCTAAAACGTGCAAAGTTATATTAAAAAAATCGGAATTGCAAAAATTATGCTTATTTTTGCTTTTCTTTAATTCAAAACGATGCTATTTTTCCATAAAAAATACCGTGTGATTTTTTTCGATCTTGATCATACCCTTTGGGATTTCGATACCAATGCTTACGAATGTATCAAAGAATTATTTGAAGAGTACGGATTGCAACAGGCTACCGGTTTTGAGCAATTTTTTCTCACCTACGAAAAGCACAATAAACGGCTTTGGGCCGAATATGAGGCCGGAAATTTACGAAAAGAAGTCTTGCGTTCGCTTCGCTTCTACCTGACAATGAAAGATTTCGGTGTTGATGACTATGATTTGGCCGAGCGTTTCGGTTTGGCATACACCAATCGTTGTCCGCTCAAAACCAATCTATTTCCATATACCAAAGATTTATTAGACTACCTTCATCCGAAATACCGGATGGCTATCATTTCCAACGGTTTCCTCGAAGTGCAAGATATCAAGCTGAAAGCCTGTAATATCGCTCACTATTTCGACAGGATATTTATTTCTGAAGTGGTAGGTTATCAGAAGCCCCGGCCTGAAATTTTCCATGCTGCCGTTACGGCTTTCAATGCAAAAAAGAAGTATTGCCTAATGATAGGTGACAGTTGGGAAAATGACATTCTCGGCGCCAAAAACTACGGTGTTGATCAGGTATATTTTAATCCCAAACAGCAACAACAACAAGGCCGCAATACCACTTACGAGATAAACTCACTGAAGGAATTGATGGAGATATTGTAGGGTTGGGAGTTTGTAAGGTTAAAAATTTCCTATTTCTTTTTCAATACAAAACACCGCGTACAAAGGCACAGATTTTATATTATTTTCAAAGCCAAAATTCTTTTGCGAGATGCGGATTGCGTAAGGTGAATTATATTTTTTTGTAAACAAAGCCATACTTCCCCTCCGAATACGTAAGTCTTTTTTAACTTCAACAGGGATAATATTTACATTGTCTTGAAAAACAAAATCTATTTCAGCGGTTACCCCACTTTTCCAATAATGTAAGGGGATAAAATTTGTAATAAATGCCTGTGCTACATAATTTTCTGAAATAGCGCCCATAAAAGTATTATTGGGTTCAATTGAATTTAAAATCATTTGCGGCGGAAAACCTGAAAGCATTGTAAGCATTACAATATCGCTCATATAAAGTTTGAAATCGGGGAAATACTGAATAGGCTTTTATCGGAATAAAGCCATTTCTGCGGACTTCTACCGCCATTACGCCAAACCTTGTTAGATGCCGCCCATTTGTCATTTATTTTGGTTTCTTAAAAATACCGAACAACACGAACCCAGCACCTCGTACCTTGTACCCTTCTACAGCGTTCCCAGCGTATGAATCCCCACCAAACGGTCGTACCGATCATGCGTTGAACGGTAATATATCCATACGGTGTAGTAATTTTCCGTTTCGGCGAAACAACCTTCTATGGCCTTTGGCTCGATGTTACCATTCCTATCTACAAAAAGATAGCGATAGTTGTAATAGCCTTGCTTGAGCGGTACTGTTAATTCATATACTTCCCTGTCGGCGTTATAAGTCATTTTGAAATCGGGACGCAAGCTCCAGTCCGACAATTGGCCGAAGACATACAGATCGCCGGGCAGTTCTTCTTCGGCTAAGGTGAAAGCAGTAATCACATACTCGGCGTCTGTTTGGCGGTTGCGCATACGATAAGCGTCAATCCGGAATTTGCCGTTCAAGTCATTATAAAATGTGTAGGGCTGCTCATCTCTTGGCCCGTCAACATTCAGCAAGGCATAAGGGTAGCCTTGGTTATCGTAACGCACCTGCTGTACACCCTGAGCACCGAAATCTAAGGTGCGCGTGTCGAAAAAGCGGTATTCATTTCCGCCCGGATACCAATTTTTATCGGCTAAGGTATATGAAACCACGCCTCTGTCGATAAATGAGGGTTGCGGTAATTCCACGCCCGGTACCGGAATGCCGTTCTGCGTTACCCGTACTTTCAACTCCGTATAAGCATCGCGTACCGGCAACATTTGGTGCTGTACCGAAAATTCCAAATGTTGTAAACATCTTTCACCTGTAATCATAGGGCCCCGCGTGCGTAATGTGATTCCTGTTTTTCCTCTTTCGTATAAAGAAAAACGCTGCACCAATACCGGTTTCGAGCGGTCAGTCTCATAAATTTTAATCAGGTAATTACCGGATGCTTTCAGGCGCACATCCTCATTAGGAAGTTGCAAGTTGTAGTGTATATAATTAACTCTCGTCTGAAACGATAAGGCATAATCACGAAGATAATTATCTTCAAAGCCATCCATATAATCGGAAATAAACAAGCCGTCTTCTCTCCAATTGGCATCGCAATGCACAATGATATAGCTCAAGGAGGAACGCTTTTCATTGAGATCGTCGAACCAAAGCATAAGTCGCTCGTTGCCATTTAATTCCATCACAGGGTCCGAGAGTTCATTATTCCCTACGAAACATTGCACGCTGCGGATGTCTGTGTCTTGAGCATAGCAGTAAGCAGTAAGCAGTAAGTAGTAGGCTGTAAGCAGTAGGCTGTAAGCAGTAGGCTGTAGGCTGTAGCGCATAAGAATTATTTTTTACAAAGATAGGAAAGATTTTTGTATCTTTGTTCGATATGGCAATGGATATTTATAATGCATCGGCAGGTTCGGGTAAGACTTATACCCTCACCCGAAAGTATTTGCAATGGCTGCTGGCAGAACAGCAGCAGCAACCTCAGCAGTTCCGGCACCTGTTGGCTGTTACCTTCACCAATAAGGCTGCCGAAGAGATGAAAAGTCGTATTCTCAAGGCACTAAACGAGTTAGTGTTGAACAAAAACAGCGGCTTAGCCAAAGAATTGACTAAAGAACTATCCATTAGCCCCAAAGAACTGCGCAAACGGGCTACCCGGCTGCAAACTGCCATACTTCACGATTATTCGCATTTTGCCGTTGCGACTATCGACAAGTTTTTCCAGAAAATTATCCGCGCCTTTATGCACGAAGCCGGATTGTTGCCGGGCTTTTCCGTAGAATTAGATAACGAGCGTTTGATTGACGAAAGCATAGAACGGCTACTGCAACAAGCCATTGACGATGCTCAACTGAAAAAATGGATTAGCAAACGAATAGAAGGCCGCATTGAGGAGGGGAGAAATTGGGATATCAGACAAGAACTTAGAGAAATAGGAAAACAAATCTTTAAGGAGAATTTTCAACAGTTAGTGAAGAATTTTGGGCAATATTTAAAAGATAAAAGCTTTTTGTCCGACTATGTAAAAGAATTGAAAATCATTATTAAAAATTTTGAAGAACAACTCTGCAATTGCAGTCAGGAAGCTTTGTTGTTATTGCAGAAACACGAACTTTCACCTGATGATTTCAAAGGAAAAAGCAGAAGTTTTGTTAATTATTTTCACAATATTCAAAAGGGGAAATATGAACCCGGCGCTGCCTCAAAAGCTGTGGATAATCTTGATGAATGGTATGGAAAAGATAAATTAAAAAACGCAACAATTGACACTATATACGCTCCGATGAATGCCTTATTACGAAAGACGATTGACATATATTCTTCCAATATCAAAGATTATAATACTGCACAGCAAATCCTAAAAAACGTATACGGGATGGGGCTTTTGGCCGATATGGCAAACCATATCACAGCTATTTCGGTTGAAGAAAACTGTTTGTCAATTAACGATTCACTTAACCTCTTGTCTACGTTGATTGGCGAGAGCGATACGCCTTTCGTTTATGAAAAAACAGGCGCACACTACCGTTTCTTTATGATTGACGAATTTCAGGACACCTCAACAATGCAGTGGAACAATTTAAAACCCTTACTGGAAAATAGTATGTCAGGCGGCGGAAACACAATGGTAGTAGGCGATGTTAAACAATCGATTTACCGATGGCGCAACGGCGATTGGGATATCTTAGCCAATAAAATCAACGAAGATTTCCGATTCTTCGATCGCGAACACCATTACCTCGACACCAATTGGCGTAGCAGCAAGGCTGTAGTGGAGTTTAACAATCGCTTGTTTTCCGGATTACCGCAAATGTTGCAGGAAGAGCTGAACAAGAAGTTGAATGAAAACAAAATTTCCGACACCGAAGCGCATTTGCATACCACCATTGCCAGCGCCTATAAGAACGCTACACAGCAGGTGGCGCCTAAACATTCCTGCAAGGAAGGTTATGTGTATGTCGAAAAAATTACGGGCAACGATGAACTCAAAGCCTTTGATGAAGCGCTGCAACGTTTGCCTCTATTGGTTAAAGAATTGCTTGAGCGCGGTTATCATTCATCGGACATTGCCTTGTTGGTGCGCAAAAATAAAGAAGGGCAGGCGGTGGCTAACGTTTTATTGGAACACAACTTCAATATTATTTCACAGGATTCTTTATTTCTCGGCCGCTCGCCGGCTGTGCAGTTTATCATTGCCATACTCTACCATTCGGTGTATCCGAACGATGCCATTAACCAAATAATCATCAACAACTACCTTCATACGCTGAAGCTGAAAAGCAACTACGAGGCGGAGATGGACAAAATAGCGCAATATTCCTTAGTCGAAGCCATTGAACATATCATCCAACTATTCGATTTCAGCCAATGTCCCGAAGATATGCCCTTTGTACAGGAGTTGCACGACATTATTCTTAAACACACCGCTAAAGAAACAAATGATATTTATTCGTTCATTGAATGGTGGCAGGCCAACGGCGACGAGAAAACCTTGACGATGAGCGATGAGCAGGACGCTATACGAATACTCACCATTCATAAGTCGAAAGGCTTGGAGTTCAGAATAGCCATTGTTCCTTTTTGCTCATGGGGGTTAGAGCAAAAGTCTGGCGAGTTGTTATGGGTGGGCTGCGAGCAAGCGCCTTTCAACAAAATTCCTTACCTTCCCTTAAGCTACACAAAATCCTTAGCCGACACTCATTTCAGGGATGACTATTTCACGGAAAAAGTAAACAGTTATATCGATAACCTCAATGTTTTATACGTAGCCTTAACGCGCGCCGAGGATGAACTTTATGTGTTTTGCCCGAAGAAGGGCAACAATAACAATAATGTTGGCAATGCCCTGATCGAATTGCTACAAACAGAGCAATTGGAAGTTGGTATTAAGGCACCTAAGGTTGCACCAACTCAAAGGTCGGTAACGCAATTACAGCATTTTTACGATTATCCCTCTTTCCCTTATCTCAACCAACTGCGATTGAGATACCGCGACAGCGCTGAGAGAGAAAGCACCACAAGGAGTTTACGCGATTACGGTGTCCTGATGCACCGCGCATTTTCCCTCATCAACACCGCCAACGATGTTGACAAGGCTGTAACAACATTGGTAGATGAGGGGTTTTTGCCCTGCGATGTTGACTCAATTACCGTACTTACACTGGAAATTCGCGCAGCGCTGGCACAACCGGAGGCAGCAGTGTGGTTCGACGGCAGCCGTAAGGTGCTATCCGAAATTAACATCCTTCTGCCCGACATCGGCGAGGGTTTGCACCAGCTCCGCCCCGATCGTATTATGCTGCACGGCGACAAGGTAGAAGTACTCGACTACAAGTTCGGCGATAAGGAAGAACCCGAATACGAAAAGCAACTCAACAGCTACATCGCCTGCTTAAAAGCAATGGGCTATGTTTCGGTGGAAGGCTATTTGTGGTATGTGAATAAGGGGAAGGTTAAAAGGATATGCGACTATGCGATTAAAATTCAAGATGAATTAAAAATGTATTTATAAGATTTGCGTAATTCTTAAAAATGTATCATCTTTGCGGTATGTTTTATCATCACTCATAAGTAAGGCATATTATGGAACTATCAATTATTCAAAACAAAATTTATGAAATAAGAGGCGTCAAGGTTATGCTCGACTTTGACTTGGCTGAAATGTATGATGTACCTACCAAGGTGCTAAAACAGGCTGTGAAACGGAATATGAAACGTTTCCCCATAGACTTCATGTTTGAATTAACAAAGAATGAATGGAAGGAACTGGTCACAATTTGTGACCAGTTCCCGGAAACAATGAAACACAGCTATATAGCACCTTCTGCATTTACAGAACATGGGGTAACAATGCTTTCAAGCATTCTAAGGAGCGATGTAGCTATTGGTGTAAGCATACAAATTGTAAGAGCCTTTGTAGCTATTCGGCAATTAGTGTTGAATCCTCCGATAGACAAAGTCGGCGAGTTACAAAATGAAGTTATTGCACTAAAAGAATATATCGAAGAAGTGTTTGAAGATTACAACGATATTAACGAAGATACCCGTATGCAGCTTGAACTGATCAACGAAACGCTGGCAGAACTTCAATCAAAAAATAAGATAAATCAGCCTCGCCGGCCGATTGGGTTTAATGCTATTAAAAATCGAAATGCCGGTGAATAAAGGATACGAGATACATAGTCTCGGTGTGAGGTGAATGGATTCAAATATTCCGTTGGGTGTTGCCCATATCAATACACACTTGTACTATGGGTTTTCATTTGCCTGTCGTAAATACGTGCTTTTCCGTCGGTCATCTCATTTAGAAAGGCCCAAAAGGCAGGACTATGATTCTTATAACGTGTATGACACAACTCATGCAGGATAATATAGTCAATTAAGTGGTCGGGAAGATGCATCAGATGCAGGCTGAGATTGAGGCTATTATCAACGGAACAACTTCCCCAATAGCTGCGAGAACTGCGAATGGAAAGCCGCTTATACTTGAGTCCATGTTGTTCTGCCAACTCTTTTACACGTGCAGGCAATACCTCATGCGCCTCAACCCTCCAGGCATGTTCCACCGCTTTGCGGATGACCTCTTGCACCACAGGATTGTTAATATCGCGGGTGGCAGGGTAATAAATTTCTACCACCTCAGGTCGTACCTTGACCCGTATATTTTGCCGATTGTCAGGAATTAGCTGTACTTTTCGTGAATAAGTGCCGAAGTCGGTTTCGGGCGTAAATTTGGTATTCCCCCGCTCTATTTTTGCACGAACTTTTTGAAG
>JAIRUB010000214.1 GCA_031254635.1 Prevotellaceae bacterium
TCCGAAACTGGGGAGTAATACTTAACCAATTTATCATTATCTTTGACCAAAATTAATACTATGAATCCTTACATCGCAAAAGATACATTTACACAAAATTCTTCACAGGCTCGAGAAAAAATTTGCTCAACTTTTTTGGCCTATTTTTTTTCGGTGGGTTTCCCTAAAATTTTATTGTGTCTGTCCGGCAACCATCAGGGTGGGCTAAACAACGATATGTCGAAAATCTATTCGTAAGGAGCGACTAATTATCGCACATAGCAAAGTCGCATATTCTGATACTTGATACCTTAATCTCTTAGTCGTATAATTTCTTTTTACAAAGACCATAAAAAAGGAGCAGATTTTCATCCGCTCCCCCGGTTAATAACCAAACCTTAAAACCTATGATATGTTTCATCTGTAACATTGACAAAAAGCGTGCCAAAACTAAGATTTTTAAATTTAATTTATGCTAACTCGCTTAATTCGAGCCACCTAAAAGTTTTATCGTCCAGTAATTGATTTACTTCGACAATACTGGTCAATTTTTCCATTAATTCGCTATAATTCAATGAGCCGGAACTCAAATCAAGTTCTAATTGCTGCTTTTTAGCCTCCAATTCGGCTATTTCTTGTTCTAAAGTTTCAAATTCACGTTGCTCCTTATACGACAACTTCTTTTTTTCTGTGACTTTCCCCTGTGGTTTGGGTACATCTTTTTGCTGTTTCAACTGTTGCTTCGATTGTTGTGCCTGCTCTCTCTTGACGTTTTCTTCCTTCCACCAACGATAGTCGGAATAATTGCCGGGGAAATTTTTAATCTCGGCATTTCCGTGAAATACCAGCAAATGGTTAACCACCTTGTCCATAAAATAACGGTCGTGCGACACCACAATCACGCAACCGTTGAACGACTGCAAATAATCTTCCAACACATTTAGCGTAACAATATCCAAATCGTTGGTAGGCTCGTCTAGGATTAAAAAATTCGGATTGCGGATTAACACTGTGCAAAGATAGAGCCGTCGCCGCTCGCCGCCGCTGAGCTTAGCCACATAATTGTGTTGCGTTTCGGGCGTAAACTGAAAGTGTTGCAAAAACTGTGAGGCGGTAAGCTTTTTGCCCTTACCCAATGATATTTCTTCCGCTATTTCGCGTACTACATCAATAACCCTCATCGATTCGTTAAATTCTAATCCCGCCTGACTATAATAGCCGAAGCGAACAGTTTCGCCCACATCAAACCTACCGCTATCGGGCGGAATTTCTCCCGTCAACATCTTAACGAAGGTTGACTTACCGGTACCGTTATTGCCCACAATCCCCAACTTCTCATAACGTTTAAAAATGTAGTGAAAGTCTTTTAAAATTTTTACATCTCCAAAAGATTTAGACACATATTGCGCTTCGAAAATTTTTGTACCAACGTATGAGGCTTGTACTTTTAACTTCATAATCCCTTGCTCGCGCTGTTGTTTTACCTTTTCTTCCAAATCATAAAAAGCATCAATGCGTGATTTGGCTTTCGTTGTTCGCGCTTGCGGCTGACGACGCATCCATTCCAGCTCCCTGCGGAAAAGATTGTTAGCATGGTCGAGTTCGGCGTTTTCGGCGGTAATGCGCTCCTGCCGTTTTTCAAGGTAATAGGAATAATTGCCTTTGTATTGGTACAATTTCTTTCTGTCGATTTCAATAATATCGGAACAAACGTGGTCTAAAAAATAACGGTCGTGCGTCACCATCAGCAAGCTGAGTTTTGAGCGGCGGAGGTAGTCTTCCAACCACTCCGTCATATCTAAATCGAGGTGGTTGGTAGGCTCGTCTAACAATAATAGGTCCGGCTCAGCGGCCAACACATTAGCCAATGCCACCCGTTTGATTTGTCCGCCTGATAATTCTTCAACTTTTTGCTCAAAGCAAGTAATGTTTAATTGGGTTAATATTTTTTTTGCCCGCTGCTCGCTTGCACGGTCCTTAATATTATTACAGGCTTGCATTACCGTAGTCCCGTGCAAAAATTGCGGATCTTGTTCTAAATAGGCTACGCGAACATCTTTTGGAATCATTATTTCGCCTGCATCAGCCTCTTCTTTGCCGGCAATAATGTTAAGCAGGGTGGTTTTTCCGGAACCATTTCTGGCAATAAGGCCTATACGCTGCCCCTCATTAATTACGAAGTTGATGTTTTCGAACAACAACAAGGGGCCAAAGGTCTTGGTGAGATTATTACCCTGAAGGTTAGCAGCCATAAAGAAAAGCCCCGCTATAAGCAAGGCTCAATTTGTGACCCCGGAGAGATTCGAACTCTCGACCCATTGATTAAGAGTCAATTGCTCTACCAGCTGAGCTACGGAGTCTTATTGGGAGTGCAAAGATACACAAAATCCTTTTACGGCAATAAAGTATAAGATAATTTTATTTTTGCGTTTGGCCCTTTCAATACGCCAAAGGAATAATACGTTCTTTCCAAATCATATATCCTTTGGCCATAATAATCGTAGTAAGAATATAAGGGATAAATATATAAATGCCTTATATCTTTGTCTTGTGAGTGTGGAATAAATAATCCCTGGCTAAAATAAGTGGGATTATAACTGTATTGCCGCAGTGAACGATTAAGCAGTCCATCAAACTGACTTAAATAAGTATCAATAAGAAAACTATAGAGGAAAGCAGAGGTATCTTTATAAGCGAATGTAGTCATAACAGGGAAATTATCCATATTATAAGTTGGATAATCTATTTGAGTTATCAATTCAAGTCTATTAATCAGCAATTTGGAAGGTTCGCTTCCTAAACTGTCCAACATAGCCTGTATTTTTACTTTTACATCATTAAAATCTATATAAGGTTTTACCCCAGCCAAACCTTCTATATAGATATTAGCGGTAGGTTGATCATTAGCCAAATGAACTGAACTGTGTTTGTATACGTTAAAATTAGCTAAATCGGGGTTTATATAATACAAATAATAGTGAGCAGTATCATCTTCTACCGATTTGTGATAATAAGTTGTTATCCAAGCATTGTTAAAATAGGCTATTCTACCTCCCTGTAATCCTGAAGGCAGAGCAAGGGTGTCCGCAGCTAAGTATAATCCTTTAAATGTTTGTAGGAATAAAGTATCATTACTCATTTCTTCTTCTGTAGCATTCATCAAAGCTTGCGCGTATACGGTGCCCAAACGTATTTTTATGGTGTCTTCGCCTCTATACTCATAAGGATCCCCAATCGCCATGGAGTTGTAGTCGGGTATCTTTAAAGAATTATTATAGTAATAAATATCCTTGTCCGATTGTAAATCACGATTTAATTGATGCAAATAAAGTGTTTGTTGCATCTTGCCTTCGTCTCCAGCAATCACTTTATTGGCTATGGGAATGTGAAGTATAGCTGAATCTAAAATCGCTCCTTCCGGATAAGTGAAACTGTTAGTGTATGGAACCATTCTAAAAACAGCACCGGCATAAAACAATCCAAAAGGCTCATTAATCATATATCCAATGCTTCTCACTGACTCTCTGGAAGTACATATCGAATCGGTTGCAGCGGTATATATGGGAACAGTAAATTCACGAATGTTCACTTGCAGCAATTGACTGTCGGGAACATAATCCAACCCCAGTGTTTTATCTACTTCAATACAAGCATTTAATGAGCACAGGGCTATCAGGCCAATTATAAAAAATTTTATTTTCAAGATCTTCATTAATCGATTATTTTATCGTAAAACATATTATAAGCTGAAATATATTCTTCGCCCTGATAAGCCAATATCGGTTTTTTCAAACCTTTGGCATAGCTTATCAAAGACTGGTTAACTACCTTGCTGCCTAATATCAATCCATCGGAATATTGGATGGCTAATTTCATAAAATTTTCATAAATTGGCTCCGATAACACTTCCACATCTTTTGCCTTAATACCCTCCATCAATAATTTCTGCTTGGCGTTATGGTTGAGCGGCTCTGTAAATTGCTCATCATAAAGCGATAACACGATTTTAGAACTTGAAAACAAGGGGTCATCTTTATATGCTTTTTTCAAAAAAATAGCCAAAAGGCAAGTAAACCATCCATGACAATGTACAATATCGGGCGACCAGCGTAATTTTTTTACTGTTTCCAATACTCCACGTGCAAAAAAGACGCTGCGCTCATCATTATCTTCAAACAATTTTCCTGATTCATCATGCAAAATCGCCCTGCGTTGAAAATAATCTTCATTGTCAATAAAATAGATTTGCGTACGTGCAGAGGGCAAGGTAGCTACCTTGATAATCAACGGAGGATCGGTATCGTCAATAATTAAATTCATACCCGAAAGGCGAATTACCTCGTGCAACTGATTCCTACGTTCGTTAATACAACCGAAACGAGGCATAAAGGTACGAATTTCGTGCCCCTTATCTTGTATGCTCTGAGACAATTGCCGAACAAGCGTCGCTATTTCCGACGCCGGAAGATATGGCTCCATTACCGTACTAACGAAAAGGATTCGTGAAGGTTCCATTAAGGGTATATTATACTTACATTAGCCACAAAATTACAAATAATCCTTAATATACCACTTGTTTTTTATTAATTTCCTACCTTTGCTACAAGATAAATTTGTTTAATAAAATTTATTTAGCTAATAATTAGAAAGATAACCAATATGATAAATTTAGCTGTTTTTGCCTCAGGTTCGGGAAGTAATGCTGAAAATTTAGTTCTTTATTTCGATAAACACCCGAAAATCAGGGTTAGCTTAATATTGAGTAATAAACTGGACGCCTTTGTCCTGCAGCGGGCAAAACAGTTGAATATTCCTACTGTTGTTTTTAATAAAGATGATTTTTATCACAGTGACAATGTGTTAAAGGCGTTAGCTGACTATCGGATAGACCGTTTGGTATTAGCCGGTTTTCTTTGGTTAATACCTGATAATCTGCTCAAAGCCTTTCCTCAATGCATCATTAACATCCACCCTGCCTTGTTGCCACGCTATGGGGGTAGGGGAATGTATGGAAACCATGTACACGAGGCTGTGATAGCTAATGATGAAAAAGAAACCGGTATCACTATCCATTTAGTAGATGCCGAATATGACCATGGAAAAATTTTATTCCAGATAAAATGTCCTGTCCTGCCCAATGACACCCCTAAAACTGTGGCCGCTAAAGTACATGTGCTGGAACATCAATATTTCCCTATCGTAGTAGAACAGTGGGCTGTAACAGGGAATTTATAATTGATGAGTTATGAGTTATGGATTAAGGATTAAAGATCTAAAGACAAAGGACTTCTTTTTGTCCTTTGTCTTTTTGTCCTTTATCTTTTTGTCTTATCCGGCTCTTGGCCAACCATCAGGTATTAAAAAATCGCCGCAAGACGACAGCCTTGCCATGTCGCTTATTGAACGTTTTGAACATACATACCCTCAAGGCAGTATTTATTTTAAAAACATTGACACAAAAAACTTCATTGATAATATTAAACGACGGATTATAGCTCCCTATAAATTCTGCCAAGGATTCGGTGCTCAGTTTTGCGGACCGGCTGTATTGATTGCCAACACGCTGATTGCTGAAAATCCGGTAGGCTATGTTCAATTGATGATTGATTTTTATAACCACGGCGAAGCTGTTTACTTCAACGGGAAAGATTCTATCCGCTTGGCGCCCGATGAACAAACTCGCAGCTATGCCGGCAGAATATTGGAAGGAGCAAAAGAGCCGGAAGTAAAAAAAAGGATAAAGAAGGGCCGCGAATATGTTGAAAATAGCGAATTATTGAGTGAAAACGACGCAGACCAACTTATCCTGCTTTGTGTTAAATATCGCTACCCCGGCTTGTTTGGGCGAGGCACTTTCCAACGTGGGGATGCCACCAGGAAGTTAAGCTTCGGCGCTACTATGTTTGGACAGTTTACCCAAATTATCAGCGATTTTTTTGGCTTAAAATATACTGCAAAAGGAGTAAGCATACACGATTTTTTACCCTCCAATAAAAAGGTATGGGCTGCGCTTCAAGAAGCTTGCGCACAAAATAAAACTGTTTACCTGATGGTTGACGGTAATTATTTCCGTAAGCACTCGGAATTTGTTTCCTGGGGCTCTCATTTTTTTCGACTATTTGCCATACGCGATAATGGAAAAACCATTGACTTTGATATGTGGGATTACGGCTATCGGCGATGGGTTATCGGTTATAATCGCGAACGTTTTTTTGATGCCCTCACTGCATACCTAATAGTACACAATGAACAATGAATAATGAGAGGTACAAGGTGAAAATCAATTTAACAATTTAAAGATTTAAGGATTTAAATTATTGTAAATTCTTAAATATAAACCGCTTTACGTCTAACGCTTAACGATAAATAATGTCTTCACGAAAAATAAATAATAACCAACCGCCGCCCGAGCGTATTATCATGGGCATCGATCCGGGAACGAATGTTATGGGCTATGGCATTATCAAAACGCAGGGGAATAAAACGGAGTTATTAGTCATCGGAATTATTGACTTGAGAAAGAAAGCTGACCATTACCTTAAACTACAATACATTTTTGAACGGGTAAATCAACTTATTGAGGGTTATCATCCCGATGAGTTAGCCATTGAAGCGCCTTTCTACGGGAAGAACGTACAGTCGATGCTCAAATTGGGACGGGCGCAAGGCGCTGCTATTGCTGCCGCCTTGGCGCACAATATCCCCATTACGGAATATGCTCCGCGAAAAATCAAATTAGCCATCACCGGCCAAGGCGCTGCATCGAAAGAACAGGTGGCGGCTATGCTGCAAAAAGTGTTGAAGATAAAAGATATGCCCAAGCATCTTGATGCTACCGACGGTTTGGCTGCCGCCCTGTGTCATTTTTACCAAACCAACCGCCCTATTGCTGCCGGCGGCGCCAAGAGTTGGAAGGAGTTTATCAATAAAAATCCGGAAAGAGTAGCGAAGTAGTAGATTGTCCACTACTTATAATTTAGGTAATAATTTTTGTAGAAACTTTGGTAGTTTAAAAAAAGTTCGTATATTTGCCGTATATTTGTAAACGGCAAGAGTTACTGAACTGGTCT
>JAIRUB010000105.1 GCA_031254635.1 Prevotellaceae bacterium
AGAGGCATATTGCTTATCTACGACTGCAGGAGCAAGAATATGGCTTCTTTTAAAATCGTGCCTGAGTCGATAAAAATGATTGAATACTAATTTCTTTTCTGTGTTCATATTTATAATAAATTTTAAAATTGTGTACAAAAAAAATAAAAGAGGCTATCCAAATAAAAAACCATAGATAGCCTCCATCAACTTCAATGATACTCATGTTGTAATATCATGGATGCTATGTTATCACGTTTGTTCGTGACAAGGGCCTACTCCTGATGTGCAAACGGCGCCACCGTGACAATACTCTGCCCCAAGATCCCGCCTATTTATACACACCATAGAACCACATCCATCCAAAAGGCTGTCCTCATGTTGATGAGGATTAGTACCTCCAGTAATAACGCCCAGTTCCTCAACTTTTAAGACATCGTCTGTTAAGTCGGTAATTTTAATTTTTTTTGTCTTTTCCATAACTCTTTTGATTTAATTGTTTGTAATTTTGTTTTTATTGTAAATATTGAGCTTTAGTTCTTTTACGCCAACTTGTTTTTAGAATTATTTTCCATTCTTTCTATTGTTTAACTATTCTAAAACACCAAACAGAAAGCGGGCGATACTTCTATGTTTATGCATAGAATAGTACGAATAGCCTATTATCAGGTTTGTGTCTCGCAAGGTCCTATCCCTGATGTGCACATGGGGTATGTGTCACAACAAATTGGATCTCCAGCAGAGTGTGAAGGACATATATTATGAGCCTCTTTTTTTTGGCTATTACCACCTGTAATGACACCAAGTTCTTCAATTTTTAGGCGCTCATCAGTCAGGTCTGTCATTTTAATTTTTCTTAAATTTTCCATAATTTTTTCGATTTAATTGATGATAATAAAATTTACATGCGACAAAATAACAGCACAAAAATGTATTATGCAAATATTTGTGACGAACGGTGTATTTTTGTATGCGAATGGTATAATTCCATAAAAAAAGAGTACCCGATACCGGATACTCCTTCTGTTTTATTCTGTAGAAAAAAATTATTTTCCCTCAAAATTCCATCTCTTGCAGTTCTCTTTTGCTTTTAGACGCGAAATGATGTGTCCCCGAGTAAGGTCTTTTACTTTTATTCCCCAAAAAATGTCATTCTCATATCCTAATACCTGCGCACGTCTTTTTATTTCCTCCACAAATTCATCGGAATATAACTCATAAAGAAGCGGGCTGTTTACTTCTTCCTCTACAGCTTCTAAAAAAATATAAGCATCATAATTGTCTTCATAAGTTCCTGTCTCGGGTCGAAAAGCTATTGCAGTACAACCGTCAAAAAGTTCCCGCCCAAAGGGGCTGTCCTGCAAATTAAATGCTACGGGTTGATTGCCGGTATTCGCAAAAACATAATCAAAAAGCCCCTTCCGCAGTTTGCCATATAGATATCCATTATTCGACACCATTGGGGAGTGTATAATTATAGAAAAAATTGACTCCTTGGGTAATCGTTCTAATAACAGGGAGACAGCTGAGCGGCCTGTTTGCTGATAACCGCTTTTGACAATGACAGATGATTTGTAAGCATGCCCTGAGCCTACAATAAATAAAGCATTACGTTGGTCAGCGGAAAACTTAATATGCCCCTCAATAATATCCGCCATACAGAGATTCCTGTCAATAAAACCCTCGTAAAACGCATCATATTGTTCCTTTGTGGTTATGGGTGTATGAAAAGGCCTTTGAAAATCTATAGCAAGTGCCTTAATCCTGTTTTCAGGAGCAAGTTGTTCATTAATATCCCATAAGTCAAGAATGAATTCGAACATGTCCTTAGTATCCGGCCATCCGTTCCATTCTTCGTTTCTCAAAATATCCAATATAATTTCAGGCTCCTTGGTTTTATTGTTAAAAAAACTATCAAAATTAGCCTGAGCGCTCTTGGATAATTCCAAAAAAACAGTGCCTACGGATTGTGTAAACTCGGGATGGCGAATTAACGCTCTCAATAAATCCCAGGAGGCTTTTTGGTTATGTATTTCGCCATACACTACTAATTTGTGGTGTGAAAGCGCATTCAATAAAAATGGCACAGGTTCTTTGCCCTTTTCCTGCAAATAGCGCACGAAGGCACTTGTATCAGTTGATACTATATCTAATAATTTTACCTTATGCACAATTTCTAAACGAGTAATGGCTTCTTTGAGAAATAACTGCCGCGTGTCTTCAATGGTCTCTTTCCCTATATTCTCTCCGATATTTACCCATCGTCCATTTTCAAAATAAAAAAACCAAATGGTATACCACGGGTCTTTATTAAAAGACGGTATCACACCAACAACAGAGTCTTTGTACATAATAATTTCTTTAATAGTATAGTCTAACAACCATTCGTTTTTTTCTTGAAATTCAGGACTGTAATTTCTTTTTTTTGTAACTGATGAGAGGCTATTTACTTCTTGCCACTTTCCATTGGCTACCGTGTAAATATAAGTAATAAATGCGTTGAGCGGTGTTTTGTTGTCATTGGGGTTAGCAAACTCCCTAACCCGTTTGTCCACAGGAATAATTGTGTAATCATCGGCATTGGTTTGCGCATTGAGGCTACACGCCAAGAATGTAATAAAACATGTAAAAAATAAAATTCGTTTCATAAGGTTTAATTTTTTTCAAAATAACGACATAAAAATGTATTCTGCAAATATTTGTGATGAACGGTACAATTTTGTGTATAAGCACCTCCGCTATATTTGTCTAATCATCAAATTGTTTGTTGAAATCATATATTTTCCCCAACAACGTTTTATGTAAGGAACGAGCCACCGGTAAAATGGCTCCTGTCTTCAGATGCAATTTTTTGTTCTTTTTGTCATATAGTTCTATAAACAAAAGATTTACAATACAGGAGCGATGACATCGGAAAAACGTGGAATTTAAATGAGCCTGAAAAAAATCAAGCGACTGACGTACAAGAAGACGAGACTGTTGGGTAAACAGCAAACAATAGTTCCCCTCTGCTTTAATCCATTGAATTTCCTCATAAGGAATAAGGTAACATTTTCTGCCATCTTCTGTGAGTACTCCATGTCGGGAATAAATTGTTTTCATATTTTTAATCCTTGATTTATAGCCTTCTAATACATAAATAAAAAAACGTGGAACTACCCTTTATTTGCTTCTGAGGTTCACCATAACCTTGCTATCAAATAAGTAAAGCCCACGAATAACGTGAGCGTTTACGCTTTAAATTCTTTGATAGCTACTAAAAATGGTGATTTCAGAAGCAAAGACTATAAGCTAACGCTTTTTTAGAATATGTTTTTTAATTGTGCGTATTAAAACGCCGATTTTACCATAGGCAATTTTTATAATTTCAATTACAAATTTACTATAAATTTTTATATCTATAATACTTCCTTGAAGTATGTTAATGACTTGTTCGTAACTATCTGCGAATTAGAAATTAACCAATCGTAGCTATCCCCAACTCTTTCATCTGCGCCTCGTCGATTTTCGACGGGGCGTCGAGCATCACGTCACGGCCTGCGTTGTTTTTCGGAAAGGCAATGTAGTCGCGAATGCTTTCCTGTCCGCCGAAGAGTGCGCAGAAACGGTCGAAGCCGAAAGCTATGCCTCCGTGCGGCGGTGCGCCATACTTAAAGGCATCAATGATAAAGCCGAACTTGTATGCAGTTTCTTCGGCATTTAATCCTAACACCTCAAACATACGCTGCTGTACTTTGGCCTCGTGGATACGAATAGAACCGCCGCCGATTTCAACACCGTTCAATACAAAGTCGTAGGCATTGGCATTTACCTGCCTCAGCGCTTCCTTATCCTTGCTGTAGAATTTGTCCATATCCTCAGGTTTGGGCGAGGTGAAAGGGTGATGCATGGCATAGAAACGTTGGGTTTCATCGTCCCATTCGAGCAGCGGGAAGTCGTACACCCAGAGCGGAGCATACACGTTTTTTTGACGTAAGCCTAAGCGGTTACCCATCTCAATACGCAGACTGCCGAGGGCTTCCATCGTTTTTCTTTTTGCACCTGCCAATATCAATATTAGGTCGCCTTGTTTAGCATTGAATAAGGCTGCAAGCTTTTGCAGTTCTTCTGCTATATAAAATTTATCAACGCTCGACTTAATGCCCTCAGCCGTCAGTCGGATATAAACAAGCCCTGTAGCACCGATTTGCGGTCGTTTTACCCATTCGGTCAGTTCATCAAGTTGCTTGCGGGTATAGTCGGCGCAACCTTCGGTGCAAATACCACCAATATATTGGGCATTGTCAAATACGGAAAAATTTTTCCCTTTTACCACATCGTTCAATTCAACCATACGCATATCGAAGCGGATATCAGGTTTGTCGCTGCCGTAATATTTCATGGCGTCGGCATAGCTCATACGCGGAAATGCTTCTTTAAACTCAACATTCAGCACGCTTTTGAAAAGATGTGTAATCAGTCCCTCGAATGTTTGCAACACGTCTTCACGCTCTACGAACGCCATTTCGCAGTCAATTTGGGTAAATTCGGGCTGACGGTCGGCGCGCAGGTCCTCATCACGGAAGCAGCGTACAATCTGGAAATAGCGGTCGTAGCCTGCCACCATCAGTAATTGTTTGAAGGTTTGGGGACTTTGGGGAAGGGCATAAAATTCGCCCTGATTCATACGCGAGGGTACCACAAAGTCGCGAGCGCCTTCGGGGGTTGACTTAATGAGAAAGGGGGTTTCAATTTCTAAAAAAATTACGCTGTCGAGATAGCAGCGTACTTCCTGCGCCATGCGGTGACGCAATTCCATAGCACGACGTAACGGGCCTCTGCGCAGGTCGAGATAGCGGTATTTAGCGCGCAGTTCTTCGCCTCCGTCACTCTCGTCTTCGATAGTGAAAGGCGGCACTTCGGCAGCATTAAGAATGGCTATTTTGCTGATGATAACTTCAATTTCGCCTGTGGAAATTTTGCTGTTCTTGCTGCTGCGCTCCACCACAGCGCCGGTGGCTTGAATGACAAATTCACGTCCCAATTGTCCGACAATATCTTTCACTTCGGCATCAGCCTGTTCATTTATGGTAAGTTGGGTAATGCCGTAGCGGTCGCGCAGGTCAATAAAGGTCATACCGCCTAAATTGCGCACACGCTGTACCCAGCCAACTAATTTTACTTCTTTTCCTTGGTCTTGCAGGCGTAATTCGCCATTTGAATGTGTTCTGTACATATTTTTTACTGTAAGTATAATCTACAAAGGTAGTGAATATTTTATAAATTATCGTTAAACGTAAGGCGTTAAGCGACCTGGTAGATTCAACAACTGAATGCAACTTTAGATTTTCAAATTTAGGAAGAAAATTTCTTTAGGAGAATAAAAGTTTAGATTTTTTCTTGGTCTATTATTGATTTTGTATTGTATTTCTT
>JAIRUB010000017.1 GCA_031254635.1 Prevotellaceae bacterium
TCGCGGGGTTTCTGCGACAGAGCGTACCGGACACCTGACTACCGGATACACGGCATCCGGGGTTAAGTTGGCAAGACACGTATTCAGGCTGTAATAAGGAACAAGTGAACCTTGTAACGCTCTGTAAAATGGCAACAGGAAGCAGACAACTTCAGGATGTGGTTGAGTTACAAGGGGCAGACTTAATCGTAGTAGTGTTGAAGTGTTTGAAAAGAACATGGAGCGAAGGGTTAAGCATGTTAAGTTTCAAAATAATAGACAACCGTAAGGAATGATTAATTACGAAGAAACAAAATCACAGCCAATCAGTCGAATGATGGTTTGGCAGGCTTACTGGAAGGTAAAAGCCAACAAAGGCAGCGCCGGCATGGATGATATGGACTGGGAGCATCTGGATAAGAACCGGAGCGCCGAGTTATATAAACTGTGGAATCGGCTCACCTCCGGCAGTTATTTTCCACAAGCGGTCAAACGGGTTGCTATTCCCAAGAAAGGCGGGGGAGAGCGCTATTTAGGCGTCCCTACGATTTTAGACAGGATAGCACAGGAAGTTGTAAGAACACATTTGGAGCGGATAGTAGAGCCGCTTTTTCATCACAGTTCATTCGGGTATCGTCCTGGAAGGAGTTGTCATCAAGCAGTTGAGCAAGCGTGCAGCAATACAATGAATCACGATTTTGCCATCGACTTGGACATCAAAGGCTTCTTCGACAATATTGACCACGAATTGCTGATGAAAGCGGTCAAACACTACTGCACGGACAAATGGGTACTTATGTATGTAGAGAGATGGCTCAAAGCAGGCATCTTTCAAAAAGACGGGGTGACTGTTCCAACGCTGCAGGGAACACCGCAGGGTGGAGTGATTAGTCCGTTGTTAGCCAACTTGTTTCTGCATGTTGTTTTTGACAAATGGATGGAAATACATCATTCGGAAAAGCCTTTTGAGAGGTATGCAGATGATATTGTAGTACACTGCAAGAGTGAGAAACAGGCATTATTCATGTTACAACAAATCAAAAACAGAATGAGTGACTGTAAACTTACATTGCATCCTGATAAGACAAAAATCATCAATTTGCGTGGAAAATCAGTAATGCAATATCCGAAAGGATATGACTTTTTAGGATTTACCATCAAACCTGCATCTTTCAAATTCAAAGAGAAGATAAAAGCAGTTCCGGGTATTTTTGTCAGCCAGAAATCGAAAAACGGTATCATGGACAAGTTTCGAACAATGAACATACATAAGTGGCGAACATCATTGGAGCATGTCGCACAAAGAATCAATCCTGTAATAGGTGGAATAATTAATTATTACCTCAAATTTCAGAGAAATGATATGCGTGATATATGGATTCAATTAAACGCCAGACTTCTGAAATGGGTTAAATGGGAAAAGGATTTAGGAAAGAAGAAGTCGCTGTGCTATCTTCAAGCCAAATACAAGGAAAATCCTTCACTGTTTGAACATTGGCGATTGGTACATCCGTAAGAATTAGAGTCGCTTGTTCATGATAAGTGATTATATTCGTGTGATTTTTTTTAACATGAAGAGCCGTATGAAAGGAGACTTTCACGTACGGTTCTGTGGGAACGTAAAGGTGAAATTCCTATGCGTGACCCGATTGTAGGCAAGTCGCGAGAGCGTTGTCGACAAAGATGTGAAAACTTGAAATCTAATCCAACATAAAGAGTAAATTTTAACCCATCAAAAAAAGAAATGATATGATTATCAAAAACAAAAAAACCTTGATGAACATGCTCCGAAAAATGAGCATAATGCCTATTGTTCTTGTCACTTTGTGTCTGTTTGTATGCAATAAAGTGCAAGCGCAAGCCGATGTAAATAGGATTTATTTCGGTAATGTAGATGAATATCCTCTGTTTGACGGCAAATCTGTCGAAGAAGGATTTCGTAAATATATAAGCATAATGACCAATTATCCTGCAAAAGCCGCAGAAAAATGTGCTATTGGGCGCGTTTTCGTAGAGTTTATTGTTGAAAGAGATGGTTCTTTAAGCAATTTAAAAGTAGTTGGTGGCGCAGACCCCATACTTGAAGCCGAAGCGTTGCGAGTAGTAAAGGCATCGCCAAGTTGGACACGCAACACATATACAGTGAACTCATCGTCGAATTGGACTCCCGGCAAGATAGATGGAGAAGCGGTAAGAATGAGTTACACTATTCCGATTAAGTTCAGTATAGGTGGAAATGTCAAATCCTCTTCAAAGAAAGCCAAACCGTCTAAAAAAACCATACTTCTTGAAGAAGTTGACCTTTTAACCTTTTGCGTTCCATGTGGGGAAGACCAATGTAAGAAAATCAAAAGGAGGGGAAAGTAATGGAATTGAGAACTGCCTCGAAAACAAAGTACAGCCAGACAATGCAATGGAACGGACAACACTCCCACAAAATGCCAATGCGCTGAAAATGAGCCAATACAGATTGGATTGGCGCAATTTTTTGTATTGTGACAGCGAAATATTTCTCAAAAAAAAGTTTGGATATTACATTGAAATTAAAAAAAAACATTACTTTTGCACCAAAATAATATAAACAAAAATATCATGCCAGAGATATCAAATTTTTACGGAATAATAATTACCATGTTGTTTGATGACCATAATCCGCCGCACTTTCATGTCAAATATGGCGAATACAGAGCAGCCATCAACATAAAAGATGGAACAATTAAAGGTACTTTGCCCAGACGTGCATTAAATCTTATTTTTGATAGGCTTGATTTACACCGCGAAGAATTATTTGATAATTGGCGTAGAATAGAAAATCGCCAAACATTATTGAGTATTGAACCTTTACCATAAAATATGAATAGTATGAATACAAAAATGGAAGAATTATTGTGGGTAACTAAGGCGGAATATTCCGATGGATATAAGTTATTGCTTACTTTCAATAATAATGTAACAAAATTTGTTGATTTAAAAGACTCTTTATATGGCGAAGTTTTCGAGCCTTTAAAAGATATTGAAAAGTTGAAACAGTTTAAACTTTCCGACTGGACGGTTGAATGGTATAACGGTGCAGATTTTGCACCCGAATATTTGTTTGAATTGGGCAGTTAAAAACTACATTGTTGAAAAACATCACGCAATTCCCCCCGCTCGGCGTAGCGTCTTTTCGCTCCGTCGAGTTAAAAGCAAGGCTCCTGTCTTGCT
>JAIRUB010000020.1 GCA_031254635.1 Prevotellaceae bacterium
AGTATAGGCAGCCCCACATTAAAGGTAATCGTATTAAGCCCGTCGATAATTGATTGGCCAATCATGCCTGATTTCCGTAATAACCAGCCAATCGCTATTATCAGAAAAAGCGGAGAAACGGAATTTACGCTGAAAATAAAGGCTCCCATAGCTATTTTCGACAGTTTATACTCAAAAGCGTGCAAATGTAGGCATAAAATTTGTATATTTGCAGGTTATCTCATAATTTATTTAAAGATGAAGTTTACACCCGAAAAATATAATCTGCCCGACATCCCCATGACGCCCTTCATTGATGCAGCGGAGATAGAGGCCTTCCTTGCCGGCCCGAGGCCTACGATGCAGGAACTGGAAGCAGTAATCGCTAAATCGCTTAATAAACAACGACTTAGTTTACAGGATACGGCCACCCTGATTAAGGCCGACGACCCCGAAAGCGTTGCCTTAATCAAGCAGGCTGCCAAGGACTTAAAAAAAGCTGTTTATGGCAATCGTATAGTCCTGTTTGCCCCCTTGTACGTGGGCAATTACTGCATGAACAACTGTGCTTACTGCGGATTTCGCAAGGAAAATAAAGAAGCGGTGCGCACCACGCTGAGCCGTGAACAGCTAATTCAAGAAGTGGAAGCCTTGGAAGAAGAAGGGCAAAAGAGATTGATATTGGTCTTTGGCGAGCATAAACTATATCCGCCCGAATTTATTGCCGATACGGCACGTACGGTATATAGTGTAAAGAAAGGCGCCGGTGAAATCCGCCGCGTGAACATCAACGCCGCTCCCTTAGATATAGAAGGCTTTCGTAAGGTAAAAGAGGCAGGGATAGGCACTTACCAAATATTTCAGGAAACTTACCACCCCGAAATGTATAAGTTATACCATTTAGCCGGACCTAAAAAAGACTATAATTATCGCTTAACAGCCCTTGACCGCGCACAGGAAGCCGGATTAGACGATGTGGGTATAGGAGCGCTTTTCGGACTTTATGACTGGAGGTTTGAAACTTTGGCCTTGGTGCGCCATACCAATCACCTTGAAGTCTGCTACAAGGTTGGACCGCATACCATTTCTTTTCCACGTATGCAGATAGCTTCCAATATGGCTTTCAATAGAAAATATGAACTGAGCGATGCCGATTTTGCTCGTATGGTGGCCATTTTGCGCTTGGCAGTTCCTTATACCGGCCTCATTTGTACGGCGCGCGAAAAGGCTGATATGCGGCGCGAAGTGTTGCAGTACGGCGTGTCTCAAATCGATGGCGGCACTAAGTTAGAGTTAGGCGCCTATTCCGAAGATGCCGACGAGCCACAGGATTTGAACCGTGAACAGTTTCATGTTAGTGATTCCCGCTCCTTGCACAGCGTTATTGACACCTTGTTAGACGACAGCTACCTGCCCTCATTTTGTACAGCATGCTATCGCAAAGGCCGCACAGGCGAGCATTTTATGGAGTTTTCGGTTCCGGGCTTTATCAAACGTTTTTGCACGCCCAATGCCATTTATACCTTAGCCGAATACTTAGAAGATTATGCCTCGGCAGCGCAAAAACAGAAGGGCTATCAGTTGATAGAAAAGCAACTCCAAGAACTTGAAGAACCGGCAGCCACACAAATCCGCACTACGCTGCAGCGCATAAAGCAAGGGGAGAGAGACCTATATTTGTAATGATTAATGATTAATCGGCTCAAAAAACACGATATTCGGCTCAAAAAAGCGTTTTTTTTGAAAAGAAATCACCATCTTTGTGAGCCGAATAAATTCTAAAATGAAATGGAAACGCAGGAATTAATATTGAAGTATCTAAAATATAAACCAAATTCTTCTTCAAAAAAAATTCTTGAGGGGTTAAACTCTGTTGTTAGTTATGCAACTTTAAAACGCTGTTTATCAAGGCTATTAGAAGAAAACTACATTACGCAACAAGGGAATGCTAAAAACAGTCGTTACGCACTATCACCAACTTTTAATCTTTTTTATCCGATAAATTTAGACCAATATTTCAGCAAAGAAGTTGACGAGAGAGAAGTTTTGATGAGTTACAATTTTTCGCTTATTCCCGAAACATTGCAAAATGTTACGCTTTTTACAATACAAGAATTGACTTTATTAAACAATTTACAAAATAAATTTTCCAAAAATGTCGTTCAACTTCCCGCCTTTGAATATCAAAAAAATATGGAACGATTGGTGATTGATTTGAGTTGGAAATCTTCGCAAATAGAGGGAAACACTTATTCGTTACTCGAAACCGAACGACTTTTGAAAGATAAACAAACAGCAGCAGGAAAAACAAAAGATGAGGCAATTATGCTTTTAAATCACAAAGATGCTATAGATTTTGTGGTTGCAAATCCTAACTATTTTCTAATGTTGAGCATTTCAAAAATGGAGGAACTGCACAGCATTTTAATAAAAGAATTGGGTGTTGACAGGAATATTAAAACTCGGAGAGTGGGTATAACAGGAACAAATTACCGACCGCCTGACAATGAGTTTCAGATACGCGAAGCCTTGCAACTAACTGTAGAAAATTATTTTTAAAATGCACATGAGAAACAAAAATAAAAATGAACTATTAGATACGCCGTCAGGTAACGAGCGGTTCAGTAGCTCTTTCAAACAAAGGGATTGTGGGCAAGCCGCAATGACGAACCGCTTCACGCTTCACCTCTAACGCTTAACAACAAATAACCAATAAATCCGTAAATCTGTAAATACCATGCGTACCGCCTACTGCCTACTGCTTACCGCCTGCTGCCTACTGCACCTGCCTCTTTGCGCGCAGGATACCCTGACCATTCTTTTTACCCACGACTTACATTCGTATTTTGAAGGGACAAAAGAACAGGACAAACAGTTGCTGAACACCGGCAGGGTAGGGGGCTATGCCCGCTTGGCTACGGAAATCAATCGCTTTCGTGCGGCTCAGCCCAATAATACACTGCTGCTTGATGCGGGTGACGCGGCGATGGGAACCTTTTACCATTTCTTGTTTGTTACACAGTTTGCCGAATTGCAAATAATGAACAAAATGGGCTATGACGCTGTAACCATAGGTAACCACGACTTCGATTTCGGCGCCACAGCACTTCAAGAGGCTATTGATAATGGCGAATATATCCTTCATAAGGCAGGAGCTGGGGCAAATCCACATATTATCACTTCTAATTTACATGGTTTACAAGGCACAAAAGAATACATTGTGCTCGAAAAAGCCGGTTATCGAATTGGTATTTTCGGGCTGCTGGGTAAGGATGCCCTGAAAAATATAGCTGCCGACCAGAGAGAACTTTATGTTATTCCCAAGAAAGTCAGTCGGGTGAAATTGAGGGAACTGCGCAAGAAAAATGAACAGCATACCAGAGACGAGGATATTTTGGAGCCATATACAGTGAGCTTTGAAGACCCTGTCTTGACGGCCAAAAGGATGGTGGAAATTTTACGGAATGAGGAAAAAGTGGATATTGTGATTTGCCTCTCGCATTCCGGCACTAATAAACGGCACAACCGCTCGGAAGATGAACAATTAGCCGAACAAGTTCCCGGTATTGATGTGATTATTAGCGGACATACGCATAGCGTACTCCAAGATCCGCTGATGGCTAAGCAAACCCTTATCGGTTCTGCCGGAGCCTATGGTAAATATCTTGGCATCATTAAATTACTGTCTTCAGAAAATAAAATAAAGTTTATTGATTACCGTTTGGTAGAAATAAATGAAACTATTGAGGAAGATTCTCTCACAAGAACAACTGCTGAAAAATTCAGCTTAGTGGTGAATGAACGCTTTTTGCAGCCAGCAGGAATAGCTGTAAATGAGCCGATAGCAGTGAGCAAGGTGTTTTTGCCGGCTAATCCCGACAGCTTGGCCTTAGGCTCTTTGGTTGCTGATGCTTTTCGATATACCGCTCAGCAAAATGATGAACAGTATATTAATGTAGCTGCAGTGCCGCGGGGAAATATCCGTTCCAACCTCTTTCCCGGACCGGTAACGACTGCCGATGTTTTCCAAATTCTTTCCTTGGGTAATGTTTCCGGTACGCACTGGGGCTATCCCTTGTTGAAACTGTATGTTACCGGTAAAGAATTGAGAGATATATGTGAAGTGGATGCCAGCATTTCTTGGTTTATGCCAGATATGAGACTATTTTTTAGCGGTTTACGTTATTCTTATAACTCCGGTAGCCTGATTTTCAATAGAGTTAAGAAGGTAGAAGTGATGGATAGTACAGGAAACTATGTGGAGTTAGTTAACAAGCAATTATATAGCATAGTGTGTGGGTTATACACAGCTCAATTGGTTGGTTTTATGGAAGATAAGTCTTTTAACATTCTCTCGGTTAAACCCAAGGATGCATCCAGCAATGCTATAACCGATTTATTAATAGCTATTATAAGAGATGAGAAAGGGGAGGAGTTGAAAGAATGGCTTGCCCTTCAGAGTTACTTGAAATCTTTTCCTATCGGTGACAACAATTTACCTCAAATCAACTTTTCTGACAGGCTTTCCGAACGGAAAATAAAGGAAAAAGGTTTTTCTTTAAAAAATGAGATTAAGTATATGAATAATTTTGCCTTATATGTATATGTAATATTTTTGTTATTGAGTGTAACCTTTTTATTACTTTTATTTGTAATAACAAGAAAAATAATTAGATGGTATAAAAAATGATAAATAATACAGCTCGCTTACATATAGGACTATTTGGCCGGCGAAATATGGGGAAAAGTTCGCTAATCAACCGGATAGCCGGACAAAATCTGTCCATTGTTTCCGACATCGCGGGAACTACTACCGACCCTGTGAAAAAAGCGGTAGAAATTCCCGGATTAGGAGCGGTAGTGCTCATCGACACCGCCGGCATTGACGATGCAGGCGAACTGGGAGATCAGCGGATCAAGAAAACCCAACAGGCTATGAAACAAGTGGACATGGCTATTGTTGTATTCTGCAACAACCATTTCGGAAAGGAGGAACAAGAACTGACCGGACAGTTGCAGCAACTGCG
>JAIRUB010000123.1 GCA_031254635.1 Prevotellaceae bacterium
GTGACTTTTTTTCTCATACCATTCAAAACATTACCTCTGATATGGTGAAATCAATAGGCAGCTACAGCTACCTTTCTTTAAATTCTTTCTGGGCTGATTAAAATGTCATTTTTGTATAAAAACAAACACTAAAGGATCCATGCAAAGCATGCTACAGTTTTTATCAGAAAAATTATATCCTTTTGGTGTTCGATGCTCAACAGAGAATTTTGGAATTTATGGAAATATTCGGATTTATCCCATTTATGCCATTTCACAAATTATAGGCTGAAGCCGCTGGATAACTGTTTTTATCGCTTCTTCTATTATAGGGTAAGGTAGTGGCTCGTTGGCTACGTATTGCAAAATGAGGTGAAGGATGAAGGGTTGGTTATTTGTTGATTTGGTTATTTGTTGATTTGTTTCTGTTATCTGCTCTCCGCTTTCCGCTTCCTGATACCTGATACTTGATACTTGATTCTTAACACCTAATTCGTAATTGACTTCTTCTCGTAATTCGTAATTCGTAATTCGTAATTGATTCTTATGCAACCGCCAGGCCTCGCGTGTGCGGCGTTTGATTAAGTTTCGCGCTACTGCTTTTTTAATGCGCCGTTTTGGCACGGTAATTAAGAATTGAAAGTTGAAAGTTGAAAGTTGAAAGTTAGGTTGTTGTAATTCCTCGTTACTCGTCGCTCGAAACTCGAAACTATAAAGAACTCTGAACGGGTGTACAAAAAAGCTATTCCCGTTGGTTAAAAGATGTTCTATCAGTTTGCGGGAGTGGAGGCGTTCATTTTTAGTCAGACGGTTCATTTCTTAGCGGCTGCTAAAAAAAGTTCCAAAGCCTTGGCCATTGAAGGAGCTTCGGGTGTGGGCGCCTGAATGGCGACTTTTAGTTTAGCAGCTTTCAACGCTTTCAAGGTTGAAGGACCGAAAGAAGCTAACAACAGAGTTTCTTGTTTAAATGAGGGGAAGTTGTTAATTAGCGATTTTACATCGGCGCTGCTATACAATACCAACATATCGTACTGTGAAAGGTCAACTTTGGTTAAATCACTATCGACAGTGCAGTACAGCACGGATTTGGTATGTTTTATTTTAGCCTTTTCAAAGGCTTTTACAAATTCCGGCTTGCTATTGTTGGCCAAGCCTAATAAAAAATTTTCGCCCTTATGTTTTGTCCCAATGCTGGTAATAATGGATTCAATAGTACCATTACCGAAAAATATTTTTCGCTTGCGGTAAATAATATATTTTTGAAGATATAGAGCAATTGTTTCCGTCATGCAGAAATATTTCATGCTTTCGGGAACTATAATGCGCAATTCTTCACACAGCCGAAAGAATTGATCAACACCGGTGCGCGACACGAAAACAATGGCGGTATATGTCAAAATATCAATCCGTTGAGTCCTGAAATCTTTAACAGAAACACCTTCTACATAAACAAAGGGCTGAAAATCAATTTGTAATTTATGCGTTTGTACTAATTCTGCGTAAGGCGAGGCGCCGTTCGGTGCCGGTTGGGCAATAAGTATTTGTTTGACAATCATTCGTTTAACACCGTGAAACATACTTGTAAATAATCAAAAAAGGAACAAATTCGAGGGTACAAAGATACAAAATTCGGAAGAAAACAGGAACATTTCCTACACTAAAAATTTGCCAACAGCGCAATAAATATAACAAAAACATTGAAACACAAATAATTATTGTTCCAAATTTTAGAACATCAAACCACAAATCTTGTCTGTTAAAAAATAATATGAGTAGGGGGAACAACAACAAGCTTACGGCAACAATGTGTAGTTGAGAATAATAAACAATTATTTGCATCTGTGGAACGGTTTCCGAAAGATAGCCTAAGAGATAAATAAGGAATGTTTTGAGCAGATAGAAAGCCGCCAATGTCGCTACAATCAATAAATAGCTTTCTAAGCTGTTGGGTAGGGCATCGAAATAATTTACTTGCCCGCTCATCACAAACAACACGAATGCAATAATGCTTACGCTTAGCAACAATAAAACCTGTTTCAGGCCGCCGATAATCAGGTTGTGCTCCTTGAAATGTTTAAAGGTAATATGAAGATGTATTAATTCGGCCTTCGCCTTGTGAAAAAACCGATAGATAAAAGGCAGGCAGAGAAAGAAGAACAGGAGCAAGCCAAAGCTAATCCATCCCTCTGTTTGGCTTGGTGTGAGTATTAACTCCTCAGCCCCCAAGGGAGATTGAGCGTTCAAAATCGCCTCCGCACCAAATATATTTAATGTATCAACCACGAATCACACAAATTATTACTAATAATGAACAAAGATAAAAGACAGAAAGAATAAAGACATAAACATATATAAGCCCTTTGTCTTTAAATTCTTAAGTCTTTAATCCATAAATCATAGATAATCACTCTCTTAATTTCCACTTTTTACATTATACCCCATTGCCGTAAGTAAAGCTACTGCTCGTTCGCGAAAATCGCCTTGTAGTATAATTTCGCCGTCTTTTACCGAACCGCCCACCCCACATTTTATTTTCAATTGTTTACCTAAAGTTTCCAAGTCGCTTTCCCTTCCTATAAATCCTTTTATCAGAGTTACCTGCTTTCCGGCACGATAACTTCTGTCGATGCTCACTATTAAATGCTGTTTTTTGGGCGACAGGGTTTCAATATCCAAATTGGTACTATCTTTCTTATAATCAAATTCTTTATTGGTGGAATAAACTATGCCTAAGCGGTGTTTCCAATCGTTCTCGACCATTTTCTAAGTAAAAAATTTTTTGCAAAGATAGGTAGAATTATTGAAATGTGTATCTTTGTTGATTAATCTATCAACAAGTATAATATTATGAATTTATTATTCAGACGTGTAAACAGTATTGCCGGATGGGCACTTTTTGTCATAGCATCAGTAGTTTATCTCTTAACAATGGAGCCAACAGCCAGTTTTTGGGACTGTGGTGAATTTATTGCCTCTTCTTATAAATTAGAAGTGGGTCATCCTCCGGGAAATCCTGTTTTTCAACTGATTGGACGCATATTTAGTATGTTTATGCCTATTCAATATGTGGCGCCGGCAATTAATGCCAGCAGCGCCTTATGCAGCGGGGCTACCATTTTGCTGCTGTTCTGGAGTATTACCCACATTGCCCGTCGTTTGATGGAACGTAATGGCGGAACCTTTACTATGGGAAATATTATTGCTGTTATCGGCACCGGCGTAGTGGGCGCATTGGTTTATACCTTTTCCGATACTTTCTGGTTTTCAGCAGTAGAGGCTGAGGTTTACGCTATGTCATCGCTGTTTACCGCAGTAGTATTTTGGGCTATCTTAAAATGGGAAGATGAGGCCGATAAGCCTTATGCCAGCCGCTGGTTAATATTGATTGCTTACCTGATGGGCTTGTCAATCGGGGTACACCTGCTCAACCTGCTTACCATCCCGGCTATTGTGTTTATTTACTATTTCAAGAAATACAAAGTCAGTATTAAGGGAATAATTTGGGCCTTATTGATAGGAGGCGCATTAACTTTATTGATGCTTGTTTTTATTCCTACCGTTCCGAAAATTGCCGCTTATGTTGATTTATTCTTTGTGAATACGCTGGGGGCTCCTTTCAATCTCGGTGCAGTATTTGCCGTATTGGCAATGTTTGCCTTGGCTGTATTGGGGATGGTATATACCCGCCGCCGCAAATTAGTAGCCTGGAATAGCGCTTTTCTGATGTTCATTGTAGCGATGATTGGTTATTCTACCTTTGCTATGATAGTCATTCGTTCCTCGGCCAACACGCCCACCAACGAAAATCAGCCCGACAATTTCTTTTCTTTATTGTATTACCTTAACCGCGAACAATACGGCTCTGCTCCTTTGTTAAGCGGACCCACCTATGCTTCGTCGCCTATTGATTATAACGACAATTATAAGTACCTCAAAGACGGGAAAAAGTACCGGAAAATAAAAGGTATGCCGGATTATAAGTATGACACGAAATATAATATGTTTTTCCCGCGTATGCATAGTATTGACCCGCAGCACAAAAAGTTTTATGAAGCCTATGTCAATCCGAATCGCCGG
>JAIRUB010000185.1 GCA_031254635.1 Prevotellaceae bacterium
AAAAAGATAGACAAGCCTATTTTATCCTTTCTTCTGAAACCCAGCAAGGCTTTAATGGCAATATACATCAAACCTAAGAAGGGCAGAAGTACTACCAATGAGAAGAATAATTTAACCCAGGAGGGATATGAGCCGATATGCACGTAATCCCAGAAGTCAATTACCGTAATATTCGGTACAAAGTCGAAGAGGAACATTGCAGGAATCAACAAAAATCCGCACAGCGCTACTATCAATAATATTATACCGAAAAAAACCACAAATATACGGGCAAATACCTTAAGCAGGCGTACAAACCCGCTATCCCGCAAACTTTCGCTTTCTTCCAATATCTTCTTTTCTATATCGGCAATAGTAGTCTTATGCTTACCGCGCATTTCTAACTTTTCTCTTGCCGTCCGCGCCGCAGGTACCACTATCCAAAGAATAAGATATACTAATAAAGATGGGAGTAATGGAACAAAAAAGAAAATAATAAAGACTAAACGAACAACTGCCGTATCAGTATTAAAATAATTCGCCAAACCGCTGCACACGCCGCCAATCAATTTATGCTCCACATCGCGGTACAGCCGCTTGCCGCGCGGCTCCGAGAGTGGTGCGACAGGCGGTGTCGTATCTTCCATATCATCGGGCGTCCCCATAATGGCAATTACTTCCTCAACCATTGCCATGGTTATTACCTGGCCGGGTTCTGATAGCCGTGCTGCCAATAATTCCGACAATCGTTCCTCTATATCTGATACAATTTCCTTGCCGCTTTCCTTGTACGCAAAATGTTGTTCCAAGCGATCTAAATAATCTTTTAACCGTTGATGTGCATCGCTGTCCATGTTAAAAGCCAAACGGCCAATGCTTACTTTAATAGTAGTTTTCATAATTTTATCGAATAGATTTAATGGTTATAACTAATTCTTCCCAGGAAGCATCCAATTCTTTCAAAAATTGACGCCCCTTGTCGGTAATCATATAATATTTCCGCGGAGGACCTTGCGGCGATTCCTCCCAGCGGTAGCTCAACAAGCCTTGGTTCTTTTGCCGCATCAGCAAGGGATACAAGGTTCCTTCTACCACAATCATCTGCGCAGCTTTCAGTTCATTGATAATAACCGTAGCATAAGCATCGTTACGGGCTAATATCAACAATATGCAATACTCCAGAATTCCTTTTCGCATCTGGGCTTTCACATTGTCTGTACTTATAGTTTCGACTGTCATAACGGGTTATTTCTTAAACGTTTTACTCTTAGTATAATTCCAGATATTCTCCATAGTCACCGGCTCGCCGTGCATTTCTAACTTTTGAGCAGTAGTAGTGGCCTTAGGGGTTGCCGCCCATAAAATAATGTACAGCCAAAAACCGAAGGTGCCGAGACAAAGCGCAGCAATAAACAGTACGCGTACAAGTACCAAATCAATGCCAAAGTAAGCGGACAAACCGCTGCACACGCCGCCAAACACTACGCGGTCGGGGTCGCGGTACAACTTTCTAACCCGCGAAGCGGAGGCGCCTGCAGAAAAAGCCGTTGACTGCTCGGCACGCTCTTTTTCATTAAAGGCTGTTTGCCCTTCGGGGGTCCCCATAATGGATATTACCTTATCAACCATACTCATATCTACCACCTGTTGTGGCAGCGGGGTTTGTTCACGGAAGATTTCGGCAATGCGCGATTCTATATCCCCCATTACTTCAGCAGATTCCTTTTTGTCAGAAAAACTAGCTGCATAATTGTCCAAATAACGGTTTAGCTTATTAAAAGCATCTTCTTCAAGCGTGAAGCAAAAACCGCCAATGTTTACTGTAGTTACTTTTTTCATATTCTTTAGTTTTTAAAATTTCATATTATTTGGTGATGCAAAGATAGAAATAAATTTTAATACCTTGTATTGCAAAGTATTGAAATTTTTGAAATAAAATATTAATTCGCTGACAATCAGCGATAAAATTTTTCAACTATTTTAGGTTGTTGGTATAATTTAGGCCTTAAAAAGGTGGTATATCAAAAAATCGGCTATAAAAATCCGTAAATCTGTAAATCCGTAAATATTGTTATCTTTGCAGGCAATGGAAAGCATCGACGAAAAATATATGCGGGAAGCCTTAAAAGAGGCTCAACAGGCTTTTAATGAGGGCGAAATACCCGTAGGGGCAATAGTTGTAAATAAGGACAAGATATTAGCTCGTGCCCACAACTTTACCCAGCGCCTTAACGACCCTACTGCCCACGCCGAAATGCAGGCCATTACTTCCGCCACTCACACTATCGGCGGAAAGTATCTTAGCGATTGCACCTTATATATTACTTTAGAGCCTTGCGTAATGTGTGCAGGCGCACTCTTTTGGGCGCAAATCGGGCGCATTGTTTATGGCGCTTCCGACCCCAAGCGTGGTTATAAGTTGGTAGAAAAAAATTTACTACATCCAAAAACTATAGTCGAAAGCGGAGTGTTTGAAAAAGAATGCGCTGCCCTGCTTTCTACATTTTTTAAAGGAAAAAGGTAAGACATAAGATAAATTGGCATTATTTTTGTAGCTATATCCGATATGTTTGATTTAAATTAAAATTATTATGGATTTCATTTGGTTTATTTTAATTGGCCTCCTCGCAGGATTCATAGCTGGATTGATTATGCACGGTAAAGGTTCCGGCTTCTTAATCAATTTGCTAATCGGTGTTATCGGCGGGGTGCTCGGCGGTTTAATTTTTGAATGGTTGGGTATAGTGACGAAGAATTTTGTCGGCAACCTGATTTGCGCTACCATCGGCGCCGTTGTATTACTCTTTATCTTCTCGCTGTTGAAGAAAAAATAGTTTTATTCTTCGTGGACATCTTGTAAGTATCCCTAGAAAATCCTAATCTTCTAATCACTTAGTTACCTTCCCAAGCCATTTCCGCCAACTCACCAAATCATCAACTATGGTAAGGAGGTTAGCAATGGGTACGCGTTCCTGCTTCATAGAATCGCGTTCGCGAATGGTTACACAATTATCTTCTAACGATTGGTGGTCGATGGTAATACAATAAGGAGTGCCAATAGCATCTTGACGGCGGTAGCGCTTGCCGATACTATCTTTCTCATCGTACTGACAATTGAAGTCGAACTTCAGGTTATCCATGATTTCACGGGCTTTCTCTGGCAGGCCGTCTTTCTTTACCAAGGGCAATATCGCTAATTTTATCGGTGCTAATACAGCGGGAATGCGTAGTACTACACGTTCTTCGCCATTGTCCAATTTCTCCTCGATATAGGTAGCCGACAAGACCGACAAAAATGTACGGTCGAGGCCAATAGAGGTTTCAACAACATAAGGCACATAGCTCTCGTTGGTTTCCGGGTCGAAGTATTGCATTTTCTTGCCCGTGAATTGCTGATGCCGCCCCAAGTCGAAGTCCGTACGCGAGTGAATACCTTCCAATTCTTTAAATCCAAAGGGAAATTCAAATTCGATATCGGCCGCTGCATTGGCATAGTGAGCCAATTTTTCATGGTTATGAAAACGGTATTTGGCATCGCCCAAGCCTAAGGATTGATGCCAGCGTAGGCGGGTTTCTTTCCAATACTCATACCATTTTATTTCTTCACCGGGACGAACAAAGAACTGCATTTCCATCTGTTCAAATTCACGCATGCGGAAAATGAATTGCCGCGCTACAATTTCGTTACGGAACGCTTTTCCGATTTGAGCTATGCCGAAAGGTATTTTCATACGTCCGGTTTTCTGCACATTGAGGAAGTTCACAAAAATTCCCTGTGCTGTTTCGGGACGCAGGTAGATCACATTTGCATCTTCGCTGACACTACCCATCTGCGTGCTGAACATGAGGTTAAATTGGCGCACCTCAGTCCAGTTGCGGCTACCAGAAACAGGACAAGCAATTTCGCAATCAACAATTAATTGGCGTAAGGCATCAAGGTCGTTATCATTCAAGGCAACTGCCATACGTGAGTGTACCTCTTCGGCCTTTTGCACATTACGCAATACGTTGGGATTAGTGGCACGGAACTGTTGTTCATCGAAAGCGTCGCCGAATTTTTTACGGCCTTTTTCTACTTCCTTATCGATTTTCTCTTCGATTTTTGTAATATACTCTTCGAGGAGTACATCGGCGCGATAACGTTTTTTTGAATCTTTATTATCAATCAAGGGGTCGTTGAAAGCACCTACATGGCCGGATGCTTCCCAGATACGCGGGTGCATAAAAATAGCCGAATCAATTCCTACGATATTATCGTGCAGGCGCACCATGGCATCCCACCAATAGCGCTTGATGTTGTTTTTCAACTCCACTCCCAACTGCCCATAATCATACACAGCACTCAGTCCATCGTAAATTTCGCTCGACGGAAAGATAAAACCGTATTCTTTAGCATGGGCAATCAGATTTTTAAATAAATCTTCTTGCGTCATCCTTTGGGTAATTTAAATAATGCCTTTATAATTTTCGGCGCTCAACAAAGTGTCAATCTCTGCTGGCTTGATCATTTCCACTTTGATAATCCACCCTTCTCCATAGGGGTCTTGGTTCACCAATTGAGGTTCGCTTTCCAATATAGGATTTACTTCCAACACTTTTCCCGATACAGGCATAAGGATATCGGCAACAGTCTTTACAGCTTCAACAGCTCCAAACATATCTCCTTGGTCAAGTGTTTCGCCTTCGGTTTGTACATCTATAAACACAATGTCGCCCAATTGGCTTTGTGCATAATCAGTAATACCGATAACGGCTACATTACCTTCAACACGAATCCATTCGTGGTCATTCGAATACTTTAAATTTGCAGGAACATTCATATCTTTTATGTTTTTAAAAATTTATAAAAATTATTGTGCTAACGACAGGTTAATGCTAAAGCCGAAATTGGTATTAGAGGTAGCGATAGTTGATACGCGTGGCTTGTTGATTACCCGGTCGAAGAACACACGGATTGTAGCATTACTGCTAACCGTATAATCAGCGGAACATTGGATGCTGATAGTTTCTTTACCATCGGAAATTTGCGGCAAGTCTGTATTGGTGTCTGAAATCTGCCGCAGGATGTTTAGGTCATCGCGAATAGAGATATCGGCTCGCAGGCGCAGCATAGTTTTTGTAGTACTTGATCGGTTACTCAAAAATCTGAAGATGAGCGGAAATTCACGGAAAGTATAACCTGCGCCAATGCGCCATTCATTGGTACGGTATTCCGAAATTTGATTGTTCGACATACTCAGGCCTATCCTGCGATTTTTGATCCATTCTACACGTGTCGATAAGTTATTATACCAGCCAAGATCAATATAAAGCAGGGGTGAGAATTCTTCGGAAAGCGACACATTTGTTATGTCACGCATTGGAATAAAGTCATTCAAAGCATTTCGCACATAACTGAAGCCATCTTGCCCTTCCGAATATTTCTGATTCAGCATATAAGAATTAATGGCATAAGTTGCATTATAAGAATGCATCAATTGAGCCGTAGTAACAATACCTTTCAACGCAGGAATATTAGCCAATCCGCTATAGGTAATACGCCAATTCGGGATGGGTATGTTTAGGAAAGTATTCAATGTTACATTCTTGGCTGAGCGGCCGGTATAAGCAGCCAGAAACGAAGGTATCAACACTTCCGGTGAATAGGGGCCATAGTGATAGGGGTACCCGGTGTCCGGATTAATAGCGCCGGTATAGCCTTGGTCCGATTTGTGTGCTCTATCAGAGGCCAAACGTTGAGCAATTACAAAACGATTAGAAAGGAAGTTCTGAAATGCTGAGGAATGATAACCATTGCCCACATCAGGGCTTTCAAAAGCAGAGGCTAAGCTGAAAACGGTAATGTTAAAATTTCCGGTAGCCTGATGTTGATCACTCTGCTTGGGAATATTGTAAGTAGAGCGATTTTCCATATACTGGCGACTGGCTAACAGTTCAATGCGCAAGTGCTGAATTGGCTCTAATGTAGCTCTGAAAGTCCACATATTGGTGTTATTCATCATGAAAGGAGCAATAATAGAAGTATCCCGCGACAACCAGTTCCTTCTGCGGGCTTTTTCTACAAAATCATCATCTTGTGCGCCAAACACAAATGCCCAACCGGGTGCCCAGTCGGCATGAAAATTCATCCCCAATACTTGTGAATTGGGTTTAAATCCGGGCACTATGGTTGATTCCGTAGAATTGTACATTACTGACACATTACGTACCATCATGGCCATTCGCAGCAATAGTTTGCCTGTGTACTTCAAGGGATTTTCCTTCTTGGGAACTTTACCGGTGATTGATACCTTAACATCCCTGATAGGCGGCCCCATAATAATAAGCACTGAATTTTTATCTATTATATCCATTGTAGCCGGTTGTACTTCCATGCCATCGGCTGTGGTTACTTTTACTACTACCTGATCGGTTCCCAACTTATGACGAATAGTCCGTCGCTGCTTATTGGCAAAATTCATCTTGGGACTTTCATAGTACACATCTACCATCTCTTTACGTGTCCGAGAGCGGCCGGCAAATTCATCATTAATCTCACGCAGGAAGGAGGACTTATTATACAAATACTCAAAATTCAATCCTAACATAACATTAATATTTCGTGCATTTCCGATAGTATTGCCAGGATCGTAGCCCATATTCCTCATCAAGGGGGCAGCCTGCCAATCGTAGCTGCCTCCATAACGGAGCGTGGTATTAACCCACTCCAATAAAGGCAATTTATTTACAGGCACCTGCCACGTTAAATCGTAACGATGGAAGTATTGCACATTACGTCCCAAGTTCCAGAAATTTCTCCAGGTAGAATCGCTCCAGTGGCGATAACCGTCGGGGTCGAGGTGTTTATTTAAAACACCCTCAGGTTCATCAATACGGGCACGGTTATTAGCCGAAAAATCCAATCTGATACTTCTGGTCAACTCCCAATTTAGGTTGTAGCTTCTATCCCAGGTAAAGTCCTTGGCTGCCGTAGGCGGAATAATCACATCGGGAGCTGCTATGGCCCGAAGCTGCATTTCATTGTATGTACGGTTAATATCTGTATTAAAGCTAAACTGATTCGGATAAAGATTAATATTCAATTCTTTAATCAGGTACAAGTATTTGTGTTGCGTCCACTTTGCATTCTTAAATAAGTCGATATGATGCGGCTGGACACTATAAGCATAACCAAGATTAAAATGATAAGATATATCTTCTTGATGGTGTAATCTTGGATTATGTGCAAACAGGCGACTGTAAGCAAAACTCAGGTATAAGTTAGAAGGATGGAATACTTTTTGTTCCACTGTATTGGTTCCCACCCGCACATTAGTGAAATTAAACGCTAAACGTTGTTTGTAATCCAGTACTATGTTGCGTAATGAATCACGCTCGTGCGGCAACATATTATTCAATGCATCATTAAATTTAATATCCTGGTCGAATGGATTATATTTTGGGGTAGTATAATTTTCCATAAAACCAAAGAAGAAAGGTAAACGCACACCAAAGGAAGTAGGGAAGAACTTGCCCAATTCCAAGTTGGCGGCAATATCATATTGGTACATGTGAACCTGCGAGCGTTCATTGATTTTCGATTCCAATCCTCCAAAATTCGGCGTCATCATATTCCCTGCAATGGAAACATTACCTAAATCAGCTAGTTTGGCAGAAAGCCGGGCATTAGCGGCAAAGCCGCTACTTTCATCAAAATTCGTTAATCTGAGTTCATTTACCCATACAATGGCCGATTTCGATAAACCATCGTCGGTATAACCTGCTTCATTGGCGCTATTACTATGTTTCACCGGATTACGAATTCCTATCATCAGCGCACGAACGCTACCTAAATTCGGATTGCCGACAACACGAACAATGTTCTTGCCATCTCTCTTTTCATGCATTGATGCCAATGAACCGCCTACAGCTTTCATCATAGCATTTCGTTCCAATTTAAGATTGGTAAAAATGTCTAAAGCAATATCCAATTTATTTTCCGGAGGCCATACAAGCTCGCGTTCATTATCATTATAAAATCCTTCCGGTGTGAGAGAAAGCGGAATTTCATATTCATAATAATTATAGCGATAATCCGTTCCGATACGAATGAATACCGATACGTCATTATGATTTAAGGGATAGCCTGGGATAGCCTCGGCATGCACATCCATCTTGAGGCGGCGATACTGGCGAAAATCGAAGTCAACATTTTTATAAGCTGCCCGCGCATCTCCATCGGCCAAATCAACTACTTTCAGCAACATTGATTGTTCATTTAGTTGCCGTGTTTGATATTCGCCAGGGTCAAGTTGTCGCGACGTACCTGGGGGCAACACATAATTTACCGGCCGACGATGTGCATTTTCTTCAATATTTACTGTACTGATATCAAACAAAGCATTGGACAATTCGGGTTGAGCAGTGCCTTCCTGCCCTTGCACTAGCGATTGGTTATAACGGCGCCACTCGCCGCGTACTAACTGCAAGGTAGCAAAACGAAGAATGGTAGTATCGGTAAACCCGCGCATATACATACGCATAAAACGAATAGATTTTAAATCTTGTATAGCGCCAACAGGCCGGCCTTCGCTAATAGGTATTTTAAACTGGTACCAACGTACTGTTGAATTACCTTTGTTCGGAAAATTAATATCTCTTTCGCGTATATCGGTAATATAATTTTCGCCTACCTGCATATTCGGAACTAGATTAATTTCATACTGATAATAACTTTCCGATTCGTTCATGGTAAAATCACGATTGATATCTTCCATGTCGGGAAGCGTAGTGCCTATGGCACTCTGGTCACTCGTTCCAGGGGTAGAATTTCCCTCCGTATTATTATAATATTTGTAACGGTCAATGATAGTAGCCTCCGATTGGTTGTATGAAGGGTCGAGATAGTATTTGTAGTTATCACCTGAGGGGTCGTCATAAACGAATTGTCGCGCAATAGGGTCGGTAAGAAAAGCCATCAGATAATCGACATAATCTTTGAAATGTAAACGTTCGTGCTCATCGTCCAAACCATCGTACCCAACATCCTGGTAGGCCCGTGATGCATAATCATTATCAAAAGTCTGGGTCAAGGACTGTACGGCAGGCACACGCCCCCAAATGGTTTTGATTGCCCTGAGCGTATCGTCAAAAGGCGGCAATCCGTTTTCAAAAGATTTCAATCCGTCTTTTAATATATCTTCGGATATATTTCCCAAGTTGAAATATAGTTTACCACCGCCGGGTTTATCAAGGAAGGGGTCCATCATCCAAAATTCAATATAATCGTAATTAGCCGACTCAAAGTCAGTCACCGGCAATGAGCGCATAATGCCACCCCAGCGCTTATCAGGATTCAGAAGTTTACCACTGGCGGCTATAGAACCACCTCTGGTATCATAATTGTAAGACCCTCTTTCATCTGGGTAGAAAGATAGATTGAACACGGCAAGATTCGTGGGCGAACCTACTGTTTGATCTTGTTCGGGAAATATTTCACGAATTGGTATTTCACGCACATAGTGGCTTTCAAGATATTTGCGCGGATTGTTTCTCATGTAAGAAGGCGTGTAAGCCGTATTACGCACAAATTCAGGATAAATGGTGTACCAGGCCAATCGTGCGCGGTTAAAGCCATACGCCAAATCGTTAGACAAATCACCTTCAGGAAAAAGTTCATTATGTTGCGGCGTACTGGCCAGTACCCAAGCATTCACAGCACGTAAATCCAAGGCTGTTTTGCTGCCTTCAAAATCATCGATAAACACCATGCCTCCCGATGAGCCGTCAATAGCACCCGAATGGCCAGGCAGGAATTGTGCAAATTCAGCTTCAAAAGTAATGGATGATTTTTCTTTGGTTGAAAAGAGAGGAAGGGCATTAAGCGCTTTGGTAATAAAAGGAGCTTCCGTTCGGTAGGCCATATTAATTCCCCAAATGGTATTGGAAACAGCTTCATTACCCCAAGTAACCTTCTGTGTTAAGGGACGTTCACTGAGGTTTAAAATAGTAGCTCCGATATAAAAGTCTTCGTTGAAGTGGTATTTAAGATGCGTTCCCAACAATGTTTTTGTTTGCAGATTGAAAAGTTGCCTGTTTTCCATTGACACCCTAATAGGCATACCTGACTCGAGATAAGCACGATTGATAATACGCACCGTCCCCATCATATAGTTGACCTCATAGTCAATATTTTCCTGCAATTTAACACCGCCGGCAGTAACTACAACAGAACCCTGAGGAATATTCATTGCGTTCAAGCGAATTTCCGCACCACCTTCGGAAACATAGCTACCCATCAATTTAAAACGATTTTTTTCGGGAATGGCACGCGCTTTCACTAAGGTAGAGTCATACAGTTCTTTGTAAATATATTTTTCGGCAATAGCAGAGTTATTAAACTGTGCTTCGAGATGGCGGCCAAAAGGTTCCAGAACAGGAAATATAATCTTACCCTTGGAAGCCAACACTGTAACGCCTTCAATAAAGTCGAACATCCCATCGGGATAAGGGTCGTTTTGGCTGTTAAGATTATCTAAGTTCAACACGCGCAATAAGGATTTATTGGCTATATTTCCTTCAGCAATATAAGGAACTGCTGTGCCCATTTCGCTATTCTCATAATAAATATCCAGTATAAAATCTTTCGGACTAATGCTGTAGGCATCTAAAGAATAAATGTTTTTCATCATTAATTTCCATGTCGGCAACTTTGGCGACAAGGTAGTTCCTTTCAATAGTTTTACCACTAAAGCATTCGGTGCAACAATTCCATCAGTCGATAATTCACCAACATTGTATGTAATACCTCCTGCTTCATACTCATAAGCTATAGCTAATACTTCATCATTATTGAGCGCTTGATTAAGCGAGATGTATCCCAAATGGGTATTTAAGGTGTATTCATTAGGATTTAGTTTGCGTGCATTTTCTAATTTTTCAAAATCTTCACCACTTCTAAGGCCTTTACCGGAAAGATAGCTTGTTACATTTGCTAAATCGCGAATTTCCGAAGTATTTACAACAGATAACAAGTTATTACTTAAAGTATCGGGATAGCCGCCGTGTACCTGATGAAATAATATAGTATTATAAATATCCTCTGTTTCTGTCAAATCAATAAAAGCCACTACATTTCTGGCATCTTCAAATATTGCACTTTTGTTGGTTACCCATACATCTACCCGTTTAATATTGATGCCTGATAAAATAAGCGGCAAACGGCTCAGGTAGCTGTCATAATTAGCACGAAAATATTGGTTCAGGAAAAAGTGACGATTAGCATCATATTCATCGGCACGAATATCAAATAGGTTCATCTGCCCACTACCCTGTATTTCTACCGTCTTGCTTTCAGTATCCTGACGGGAGAAAATAGTGGTGATATCAAGTTTACCGAAGCGCAGGTCGGCCTTGAGCCCGAAAAGACTTTGATTGCCGGTAATCAAAGAGCCTTCGAGTGGTAGACTCACATTTCCAGCTTCTATTCGCTGTAAGATATCATCTTCGTTGCCTACATACTCGACTTTGAAATTGGTTTCAAAATCGAAGGTGGCTTCAGTATTATAATTCCAGTTCATTTTGATACGATCACCGATAGATGCAGCAATATTAAACATCATTTTCGTATTAAAGTCGAAACTGGTATTGCCGCGATAACGCTCCGGAATAATCGGGTTATCGGTGTAGGTATAATTAAGCCCGAAGCCGACTTCAACATTTCCCTGAGGAACCACAGAAATTTCATTAGAGCCAAAAACTGTTTTAAAGATGTCACTATTTACGCTAAACGATGGTATAAGGCCTCTATCTTGCCCTGTTAAGCCGGAGCTTGTTCCCTGTGCAGTTTGCCTTTCCCATCCCTTTTTCAAGCTGTTTAAAAATTGCTCTCTTCGGTGTTCCTCAGCTGTAAGGATCTTGTAAGGTAAGGTTTTTTTTTTGTCAAAACTGTAGTAGTACAAATAATTTTCTGTTACCGGATCGTAATCAACAATGGGGTCCGATGCTTGCAGTCCAAAAATAGATGTAGTAGCCCCGGATTGCGCTTGAGCGGTAAAGTTCAAAATGCCAAGCAATACAATAAGGATATATGAATAGAAATGTTGCACTTAATTTATAAATGTTTTAAAGCTGCTTTAATAAGTGTTTCCAAGGTATATGCCGGATTTTCACGTAGAAGTGAAGCTATGGCTTTTTCGGCCGGCGTTTTGGCAAAGCCCAGTGTAACCAAGGCCGACAGCGCTTCTTCCTGCACGCTTGTTGTATGTCCCGGGACAACAAGGCTACCTGATAATCCCGCTGTTTTCACTACTTTATCTTTTAGGTCAACCACTAAACGCTGCGCAGTTTTCAAGCCAATTCCCTTAATGCCCTGCAAGCGGCGTACATCGTCTTGCATAATGACTGTGCGTATTTCACCTGAAGACAAAGATGATAATATCATTCGCGCCGTATTCGGCCCAATGCCGGAAACGCTTATCAGTAAACGGAAAATTTCCCGTTCTTCCTTATCAAAAAAGCCGAACAGCAATTCGGCATCCTCTCGTACGATGTGATGTAACCATAGTTGTGCCTCACGCAAGCCGTTAATCTGACTGTATGTCTGTAATGATATATTGACCGCATAACCCATGCTGCCTATTTCCACCACCACGCAAGTTGGCGTAAGTTCTGCTACAATACCCTTTATATATTCATACATAGAGCCAATACAATTATTTTAACATTCAAGCTAATTTACAAAGGTACTTATTTTTCTTTATTTTGAAAATTTTTCTTAAATTTGTACAATGTTTGAGGTAGATAAAATACGGCAAGACTTCCCCGCCTTAAGCCAAAAGGTGTATGGTAAATCCTTGATATACTTGGATAATGCTGCAACCACACAAAAACCGCAAGTGGTTATTGATGCTGTAAATGAGATGAATAATGGAATCAATGGCAATATTCACCGAGGCATTCATTATCTGAGCAGCTTATGTACAGAACGTTATGAGGCAGCTCGGGAAACCGTACAGCATTTTTTACATGCTGCTAAAAAAGAAGAAATTGTTTTGACTTCCGGCACTACAGCAGCTATTAATCTTGTAGCCTTCTCTTTCGGGGAACGTTATATTCAAAATGGCGACGAAATACTCATTTCTGAAGCCGAACATCATTCCAATATTGTGCCATGGCAATTGCTTTGTAAACGCAAGGGTGCTAAAATCAAAGTTTTACCCATATACAAAGATGGAGGTTTAGCCGTTAAACAACTGCCGCAATACTTATCGCCAAAAACGAAACTATGCTGTATAACACAAATGTCTAATGTGTTAGGTATTGTTAATCCTATCAAGGAGATAGTCAGTATAGCCCATACCCATCAAGTTCCGGTATTGGTTGACGGCGCTCAGGGAATTGTGCATCAAGATATTGATGTTCAGGATATAGATTGTGATTTTTATGTTTTTTCAGGACACAAGCTCTATGGCCCCACCGGTACCGGCATATTGTACGGAAAAGAAAAATGGCTTGATGCCATGCCTCCTTATCAGGGTGGCGGCGATATGATTGCCTCAGTATCCTTTGAGCAAACCACTTATGCCGAATTGCCGTTAAAATTTGAAGCCGGCACAGCCAATTACATTGGTGCTCACGGACTAAAAACAGCTATCGACTACCTCAATCAACTTGGTTTACCGGCGATACAAGTTTATGAACAAAGTCTGTTAAATTATGCCCTACAACAGCTATTGCTAATTGAAGGCTTGCAAATTTACGGTACTGCCACACCGAAATCGGGATTGGTATCCTTTAACATCAAAGGTCTGCATCCCGCCGATACCGCCATGCTCTTAGACAAGATGGGTATTGCTGCTCGTTCTGGACATCTGTGTGCACAACCGCTGATGCAGCGTTTTGGCATACAAAGCATGCTGCGCTTATCATTCTCATTCTATAATACTAAGGAAGAAATCGACAAGGCCGTAACTGCCTTAGTTAAGGCACGGCAAATGTTAATCCACTAATTACCACGAATATTTGATTAAATGAGTATAGTTGAAAAAGAGCAGGCCATCGTAGCGGAGTTTGAATTATTTTCCGATTGGATGGATAAATATGAACACCTCATCGACTTGGGGAAAGCGCTTCCGGCCTTTGATCCTGAACATAAAACCGAACAACGCCTGATAGAAGGTTGCCAATCGCGGGTATGGCTCGCCGCCGCTTACGATAAGGGCTTGGTTTACTTTACAGCCGATAGCGACGCCATCATTACTAAGGGAATTATATCCTTGTTAGTTCGCGTGCTTTCGGGGCACACACCACAGGAAATTCTTGATGCGCCGATGGATTTTATTCATCAAATAGGGTTGAAGGAGAACCTCTCGCCTACCCGTGCCAATGGGCTGCTGGCTATGATAAAACAAATGAAACTCTATGCATTAGTATTTCAGCAGCAAAAGTCCACGAATTGGCAGGAAGCAAACACGAATTAGAATTGCAAAAAGATGATAAGTACCGCCTATATATTATTAGGCAGCAACATGGGGAATAAAATCCGATTGTTGCAAGAGGCATCGGCATTAATTGACGGATTGGCCGGGAAAATTATTCAATATTCATCTTACTACGAAAGTGCGCCTTGGGGCTTTGAAGCTGAAGAAAGGTTCATTAACCAAGTAGTCACTATCCAAACCTTTTTATCGCCTGAAAAACTATTACAAACAACGCAGAGCATTGAGCGGGCATTGGGGAAGTGTAGTAAACAGCAAGGTTGCTTCGTTTCGCTCGCAATGACGAGCAGTCGGCAGTATAGTTCGCGGTACATAGATATAGATATTCTCTTTTACGATGAAATGGTTATTAGCACCTCTGAATTAACTATTCCGCATCCCTTGCTACAAGAGCGGTTATTTACCCTATTGCCGTTAGCGGAAATTGTAAGAGAATTTGTTCACCCTATATTCAAAAAAACAATCGCCGCACTGTTGAAAGAATGTAGCGATACGGGGATGGTGCGGAAGATGTTTGTTGGGTAGGGCGTAAAGCGATTTATTTTCGATAAAGGGTATCAGAATATGAGATGTGCAAATTGAAGCAGTCGGCACATTGCAGTTGGGTAAATGAAGAGGGTAAAAGCCATTCCTGCCGCTGGGAACTTGTTGCAGAAGGAACACGCATAGGAGTGGTTGGTTTTTTCGGAAACATCGGAGAGCGTTTGAGCATAGACGAAACATCACTGCGCAAGATTGTCTGCAGTTGTTTTCCCAAAGCCATTCGTGTTATTGACCGTTTTCACGTTCTGAAGTTGGTATATGACACTCTTCAAGCAATGCGTATTGCTCATCGTTGGGATGCTATCAATGAAGAAACAGATGCTATGGAAGAGGTTAAACTATCCAAAAAAAATATCCCACATACACTTGAAAACAGAGATTCCTATTTTAGAGATGATCCTTCGGGAGATATTTTTCTATTTCCCGAAAATCAATGATTTTAGGAATTTTTGCGGCCTTTGTGGTGCCACCAGGAATCGAACCGGGGACACAAGGATTTTCAGTCCTTTGCTCTACCAACTGAGCTATGGCACCTTAAAAAGGGGCTGCAAAGATAAGATTTATTTTTTAACTTTGCAAAAATTTTTCCAAACTTGATGGATACTACTATTTTCACGCTCCCCTCAGGCCTTCGGGTAATCCACTGCCATAGCCGCTCGGAAGCGGCTTACTGCGGCCTAACCATTAACGCAGGCACACGCGATGAGGATCCCGAAGAACACGGCATTGCTCACTTTGTTGAACACATGCTGTTTAAAGGAACCCAAAAACATTCGATCCATTTTATTAATAATCGTCTCGAAAGCGTTGGTGGTGAGCTAAATGCATTTACCGCCAAAGAAGAAACTGTTATCCATGCCACTATTTTGAAAAATGACTTGGGTAAGGCGCTGGAACTCATTGCCCAATTAGCTTTTGCACCTGCCTTCCCCGAAAAGGAAATCCACAAGGAACGGGTAATCATTATCGATGAAATTAATGCTTCTAAGGATAATCCTGCGGAACAAATTTTCGACGATTTTGAAGAACGGCTGTTCAGCGGCGCAACCATAGGCCGTCCTATTTTGGGCAATGCCGACTCATTGCAGCAGATCAACGCTTCGTGCTTGCAAAATTTTGTTGCCCAACACTATCATTCGCAAAATATGGTGTTGTCGGTAGTGGGTAATTTCCGCCCTCATCGCGTAGAACAGTTGGCCGAGAAGCATTTCGGTGCTTTCCATAATCCGGGGAATCCACAAGCCCGCATCCTGCCTGAGCCTTGCGCTACATTCCGCGAAACCTTTACCCGCAACACTTTTCAGGCTCATTGCATTATCGGCACCCGCGCCTACGCCCTGCATGACACTAAGCGTATAGGCTTGGCTTTACTTAATAATTATCTCGGCGGTCCGGCTTCTAACTCGTTGCTTAATAGTGTGCTCCGCGAAAAATATGGATTAGTGTATCACATCGAAAGCAACTACGGCTCTTTCACCGACTGTGGTGTGCTGAGTGTTTATTTTGGTACGGATAAGGAGCAGGTTGAACAATGTCGTGATTTGGTGTTCAAAGAGTTCGAAAAACTGCGCGAAGAGCCAGTGAACAGCAAACAGCTACAACGAATTAAAAAGCAGCTAATCGGGCAGTTAACCATTGCTGCCGACAACGGCGAGGCACAAATGTTAAACCAAGGAAAGAGTTTGTTGATATTCAATAAGGTGGACAGCCTGAAGCGGGTGGCCGAAAAGATAGAGGCGGTTACTGCCGAACAGTTGTTGGAGATAGTGCAGGAGATTTTTCGGGCGGAACAGCTTTCGTGGTTAATATACGTATAGTTGAAAGTTGTAAAATAGGGGCGCACCTTATGTGCATCCAAAAATAGCAAAAATTATGAAAATCGAGGAATATTGTGTGGGGCATAGTACGGCGGAGAATGAGTTGTTGCAGGAATTGGTACGCTATACGCACCTGCATGTGATGCATCCGCGTATGTTGAGCGGTCATCTTCAGGGGCGGCTGCTCAGCATGATGAGCCAGATGCTTTGTCCGCGTCGTGTTCTCGAAATAGGCGCTTTTACAGGTTATTCAACCCTCTGCCTTGCGCAGGGATTAACCACCGACGGCATCTTGCACAGCATTGAGCGCAATGACGAATTAGAAGATGTTTGCCGAAAATTTATTCTACGCAGTCACTATGCACCACAAATACAATTGCACATAGGCAATGCGCTGGAAGTGATTCCTACACTTGATGAAAACTTTGATTTGGTGTTTATCGACGGTGATAAGCGGGAATATACCGATTATTTTTACGCTGTAATAGATAAGGTGCGCTCAGGCGGTTTTATTATTGCCGACAATGTTTTATGGAACGGCAAAGTGCTTGAAGAACATGTGGCTAACGATGCTCAAACCCAGGGAATTATCAAATTTAACGACATTATTCAACACGATGCACGGGTAGAAAACCTGCTCTTACCTTTGCGTGATGGATTGATGGTTTGCAGAAAACTATAAAAATTTAAAATTCAAAGATTTAAAGCATTTATTGAATTTTCACTCATTAAAACTGATAAGAAACTGTAAGATGAATAGTGTTGTCTAATGCATTATTCGACGAAGATAGCGGCAGCCAGTAGGAGATATTGAAGCCAATACTTCTATAGTTAATTCCTGCCCCAAATGACAGGTGCGAGCGATCGCCGTAATTTTTATTGTTATAAAGATAACCTACCCGTAACAGTAGAAGTTGTTGCCAGATATATTCTGTCCCTATTCCAAAAACAGTTTGCTTGCATGATTTTTCAGCTCCATAAACAAAGGGCTGATTAGCTTCCACGCCAAGGCTCAAGTTGTGGTCGTCAGCCAAATTAAAGAGATAGTTTACTCCTAAGCGCAAGGCCATAGGCAAGGAAGCTTTGGTATCGCCTCCAAAATTAAACTGCGTGCCGATGTTAGTTACACTCAGCCCGGCCGATAATAAGTTTTTCCCTACGGGATATTGGCAATAAGCGCCTACGTCGGCTGCAAAGGCGCCTGCCGAAGAAATAGAAAGCATATTTATATCGGCATATACGGCCGAGACATAACGGAAAGCCATCCCCAAAGATACATTTGGAGTTAACTGCCGTGAATATCCCACATCAATAGCCCATTCCGAGGGGTTACGGGTAATAGCTGTAATCCCATCCGACAATATCATTTCCCCCATTGAAAAAAATGAAACAGAACCGCTAATAAAATTATTATCGCCCAACTTTCCGTAACTTGCCAAGTAAAGGGTATTCATGTCGGGCGCTAATTTGCGCATCCACGGCGAGTAGGATAGGGCAATACCGGCTTTACCGGCAAAGGCATACTTCGCTACATTAAAAAATTGCGAATTAATATCGGGTGAAGTAGCTACTCCCATATCGGCCATACCGGTAGATCGGGCATCGGGTGCCAAAGCAAGCACTATAGGCACCTGAGCATAACACCACCCAAAGTTTAGGCTTAATAATATGATGCTGCAAATAAAGCGGCTAAGCAGTTTTAACCTCATGACGCCTCATAAAATATTTACGCTGAAAGAGCAACAAATAAAGTACGCCAATAGTAATAGCTGAATCGGCTACATTAAAAATAGGCCGGAAGAATACAAATTCCTCCCCACCCCATATAGGAAACCAGGAAGGGAAGCTTGTTTCTATAATCGGGAAATAAAACATATCCACAACGTGCCCCTGTAAGAAGGGCGCGTAGCCGCCTTGGAACATGGTTGCTACCTGGCCGTAAGAATCCGAAAAAATCAAACCATAAAACAGACTATCAATAATGTTGCCTATGGCACCTGCAAAAATCAGGGTAAAACCAATGATTACACCTATAGCCACAGCTTTTTTAATCAGGCGAAACAGATAATATCCTATCAGGCCAACTAATGCAATACGAAATATAGTCAATATTATTTTTCCGATTTCTCCGCCGAAATTCATACCAAAGGCCATTCCAGCATTTTCAGTAAAATAGATATATGCCCAATTACCGAAAATTGGAAAATTTTCACCCATAACCATATTGGTTTTAATCCAAACTTTCAATACCTGGTCAACAATTAATATCGCCAGTAACAAGACTACGGGTATTACGTAGAGTTTTGAAAACTTCATATCAAAGGCTCAGGCTTTTTTTTTAGCTTCTATACTCAAGGTTGCATGGGGCACTAACATGAGCCGTTCTTTAGGGATCAAGTTGCCTGTTTCGCGGCATATTCCATAGGTTTTATTTTCGATACGGATTAAAGCCGACTCCAATGAACGGATAAATTTTTGCTGCCGCATAGCCAATTGGCCCGATTCTTCTTTGGAAAGCGCTGAGGCTCCTTCTTCCAACACTTTGAATGTAGGGGAGGTGTCTTCAGTGTCGTTACTTCCGCTATGGTTTACGCTGGAAATCAACAAATCATAATCCTGTTTAGCCTTAGCTAATTTATCGAGTATCAATTCTTTGAACATTTGTAAATCCACGTCACTATAACGAAGCCTTATCTGAGTTTCTTGTTGCTCAGGTTTTGCGGGTTTGGTAATCTTTGCCATAATGTGTCCTCCACAATAAATTAAACAACAAAGTTAAGCAAAAAATCGGTAAAAAACAAGGGATAATGATTAATGATTAATGATTAGTGATTAATAAGTAGTTAGGGTAAAAGGTGAAAAGGTATAGGGTAAAAAAGCGAAAAATCCTATGCACAAATCTGTGTTAAACACAAAAAATTCAGGGTAAAATTTCCAAATCAATGATTTACAATTTATTATATTTATTAATCATTAATCATTACCTCTTCACTTCCATCCGAATTACCACCTCATCCAATTCTATCTCAACGCCTAAGGGTAAATCGTCTACTAAGTTTACTGCATCAGCTAAGGTTTGCGATTTAATCAGTTCGAGCATGGAAGCATCGGCCAATACCGGCGGCAAGAGATTCTCGCCGTCTTGCAAGGTCACTATTATTCGGTCGGTTACATTAAAGCCGCTGTCTTTCCGCAGGTTTTGAATGCGATTAATCAGTTCACGGGCAATGCCTTCGCGGCGTAGCGACTCGGTTACCGTTACATCTAAGGCCACCGTCAATTTGCCTTCTGAGGCTACCAACCAGCCGGGCATGTCTTCCGAAGTAATTTCCACATCTTCAGGCAGCAGCGCCACCTCGCCGGAGGGCAGAACAAAACGATATTCGTCAGTGGCTTCTACCTCAGCTATTTGTTGCTGCGTGAAGTTGTTCACTGCATCGGCAATTTCTTTCATCTGCTTGCCGTATTTCTTGCCCAACGTTTTAAAGTTAGGTTTGATTTTTTTTACAATCACGCCGGTAGTATCGTGCAAAAATTCCATTTCTTTTACGTTAACCTCGCTTAACACCAATTGCTGTACGGCTTCCAATTGTTGTTGCATGGCGGCATCCAACACAGGAATCATAGTCTTTGTCAATGGTTGGCGCACTTTGATATTTACCTTGCGGCGCAAAGCTAACACCATTGACGAAGCGCGTTGCGCCAAGGCCATCTGTTCTTCCAAAATGGGATTAATGTAGCTATCGTTGTAGTCGGGGAGCAAAGCTAAGTGTACGGAATTTTCTTTATAACGATTGGTAACAGCGTTTAAATCGCCAAACAAACGTTCCATAAAGAAAGGCGCAATGGGCGCTGACAGTAAGGCTACGGTTTCCAAACAACTGCAAAGGGTTTGGTAGGCTGCTAATTTATCGATGGTGAGTCCGCCGCCCCAGAAACGTTTGCGGTTCAGGCGCACATACCAGTTGCTCAGGTTGTCGCACACAAAGTCCTGAATTAAGCGCCCGGCAAGGGTTACATCATAGTCGGAATATGCAGTATCAACGGCTTTAATCAAAGAATGCTGTAAGGAAATAATCCATCTATCGATTTCCGGTCGTTCAGCTATCGGTACTTCTTTTTCGTTACCTTGATAGTTATCGACATTAGCATAGAGGGCAAAGAATGAATAGGTATTATAAAGTGTTCCGAAGAATTTACGTTTCACTTCTTCTACGCCTGTCAGGTCGAATTTTAGGTTATCCCAGGGTTGGGCATTGGTAAGCATATACCAACGAAGAGCATCTGCGCCCTGCTCATTCAGTACCTTGAAAGGCTCTACGGCATTGCCCAGACGTTTACTCATCTTGTTTCCGTCCTTGTCGAGTACTAATCCGTTGGAAACCACATTGCGGAAAGCCACATTGTCGGCCACCATAGTAGCGATAGCGTGCAGGGTAAAGAACCAGCCGCGGGTTTGGTCAACGCCCTCGGCGATAAAGTCGGCCGGAAATTGCTGCGGCATTTCCTTATCCGCTCCTACAAATTCCTGTGCAAAAGGCATAGCGCCCGAATCGAACCACACATCAATAAGGTCGAGTTGGCGTTTCATGGGTTTGCACGATTTCGACACCAATGTATATCCATCGACAAAGGGACGGTGCAGGTCTATTTTTTCATAATTTTCGGCAGTTTTTTCGCCGGGGATAAAGCCTTTTTCTTTCAAGGGATTTTTGTCCATAAATCCTTTGGCAACAGCCTTTTCTATTTCGTCATAAAGTTCTGCTGCTGAACCTATACATAACTCCTCGCTCCCGTCTTCGGTACGCCATATAGGCAGCGGTGTTCCCCAGTAGCGACTGCGCGACAAATTCCAGTCCTGCAAATTTTCCAACCATTTGCCGAAACGTCCCGTACCGGTACTTTCCGGCTTCCAATTGATGGTATCGTTCAACTCTATCATGCGTTCTTTCATCGCTGTAGTACGGATAAACCAGGAGTCGAGCGGATAGTACAACACCGGCTTGTCGGTGCGCCAGCAGTGCGGATAATTGTGTGTGAATTTTTCAATACGAAAAGCTAATCCTTGCTGTTTCAGCATCACACAAAGGTCAACATCAAGAGTCTCCCCAACCCCGCCCAAGTGGAGGCTCTGTTCTCCCCCTTGGGAGGAGTTAGAGGGGGTGTATTCATTCTTTACATATCTTCCTGCAAATTCCTTGTACTTTTCAACATTTATTTTTTCTTCGACGAAGTTTGCATCCAAGTCTTCTATACGGAAAAATTTACCGGTTTTATCAACCATTGCCTGACGGGTTCCTTCTTTATCAAGTAATAACATAGGAGGAACGCCATTGGCCTTAGCTACTCGGTCGTCATCGGCGCCGAAGGTCGGCGCAATGTGTACAATACCTGTACCGTCTTCGGTGGTTACAAAGTCGCCACACAGCACACGGAAAGCGCCTTCGCCGGGATTTATCCAGGGAACAAGCTGTTCGTAAGCTAATCCAGCCAATTCTTTTCCTAAATAAGTAGCTAATATGGGCGCGGCTTCCAAGCCATAGCGGACTAAAGCTTCTTTTGCCAAAATTACTTTTACCGGTTCTTTGGTATAAGGATTGATGGTTTCTACCAAAACATAAGTAATGGCAGGGCCAACAGCTAAGGCGGTATTGGAGGGCAATGTCCAGGGAGTGGTTGTCCAAGCTAAGATATAAGCCCCACCCCGGCCCTCCCCTTGGGGGAGGGTGCAGGCTGGTTGCAATTTCCTTAAATTATTTTCGGCCTCTGTTCCCCCTCCTTGGGAGGGGGGTAGGGGGAGGTGAAACATCCCCACACAGGAGG
>JAIRUB010000207.1 GCA_031254635.1 Prevotellaceae bacterium
CACTTGATTTCAAGGCTCTGAACGCCGTTTCTACTTGCCATCGTTCCTTGTAGGCCTGTTGTGCTTCTTCCGGCTTGTTAAAGAATATGATTATCTGTAGTTCAGGTACTCCCGTACTCAACCTTGAGATTTTTCGTCTTCATTATAACTATATAAAAATCAGCTATAAAGATACGAAGTTTCAAGGTCATTTTCCTAATAAAATGAACCTTTTTTCGTTGATATTTAAATAGTTATAAGAGATATTTCAACTTTTGTCATGTACTAAGCAAAATAATATATTTTTTCATTTAACCGATCTTTAATTGTTTTAAGTAATTTTAAAGTTTGAAAAAATAGTCTTTCTGACTTAATTTTTCATCCTTACTATGGGCTACATACATTTTTTTCATATTTGCCGAGTCAATACCAGTATAAAATATAGTGGAGGCGTGTGTCATGGGAGTTGGGGTAAAATCCTGCACCTGTTCGGGGCGCAGGGATAAATAGCGCATCTTTTTAGCTAATTGCCTCATATCTTTTTCGGTGCATCCGGGGTGCGATGAAATGAAATAAGGAATTAATTGTAAGCATTTGCCGGAATTGCGGTTATATTCGTCGAAAACCTTTTTCAGTTGCTCGAACAGGGCAAAGGAAGGCTTTCTCATAATCTTTAAAACATGCTCTTCGGTGTGTTCAGGAGCAACCTTGAGCCGTCCGGATATATGTTTTTCCAATAAATTGGTAAAATATGCTTTGGAAGTATCATCAAAAAATCCTTTTTCATTTAAAAATAAATCGTAACGAATACCGCTACCCACAAAGGCTTTTTTGATTTTCGGCAATGCTTCTACTTGTTTATAAAGCGCTAACAAACGCCTATGGCTAGTATCTAAATTTTTGCATATAGTAGGATGAATACAGGAAAAGCGACAACATTTATTGCATAGCTTCCTGCTTTTACCATGCATGCTGTACATATTGGCCGATGGGCCGCCCAAATCGCTGAGATAACCTTTGAATCCGGGCATTTGGGCTATTTTTGCAATTTCTGACAATATTGATTGTTCCGACCGCTCTACAATCTCTTTGCCTTGATGAACGGCAATGGTACAAAAACTGCATCCGCCAAAGCATCCACGATGAATATTTACCGAAAATTTAATCATCTCGTAGGCGGGAATATGTTTGTCTTTATAACGTGGGTGCGGTAGGCGGGTATAGGGAAGGTCGTATGAAGCATCAATTTCGGATGTACTCATTGTGGAATAGGGGGGGAAGACTATAATTGAGAATTGAGAATTGAGAATTGAGAATTGGTTATTTGTTAATTTGCTTATTTGTTTTTGATTCGTAATTCGTAATTCGTAATTGGGTAGTGGTTCGACCAATGGGCGGGGGGAGGATACGTTGGCTTCTTCTTCAATGACACGAAAATGTTCGGCGAATTTTCGCTTATCGGCTTTACATTCTTCATAAAATGGCAGAAGCCTGTAATCGGAAAGCTTTGCAGCATCTGCTGTTGTGGCTATTATGGCTGTTTGCGGAATGCCTATAAGGCTTTCTTTTCGCTCTAACCGATGGATAATTTCACGGACAGGCTGTTCACCCATACCATACACCAATATATCGGCGCCGCTGTCCACCAAGACTGATGGTTTGAGCGAATCATTCCAGTAGTCGTAGTGGGTAGTGCGGCGTAGTGAAGCCTCAATGCCACCAAGCACCACCGGCGTATCGGAGTACAACTGTTTTAGTATTTTTGTATATACGGTTACAGCATAATCGGGTCGATATCCGGCCTTTCCTTCCGGCGTATAGGCATCGTTGCTTCGCAGACGCTTATTGGCCGTGTAATGATTAACCATACTGTCCATACAGCCTGATGTAACGCCGAAGAACAAGCGCGGTACGCCTAATTTCTTAAAATCGCGCAAATCGTCGCGCCAGTTGGGTTGTGGTATAATAGCCACTCGCAGGCCTTCCGCTTCAAGTACACGCCCTATCATCGCCGCGCCAAAAGACGGATGGTCGATATAGGCATCGCCTGTAAACAGAATAACATCTAATTCGTCCCAACTTCTTGCTTCTACTTCTTTTTTGGAGGTAGGCAGAAATGCATCAACTTTATCTACTGAGAAATTCTTCAATATTTTTTGCAGTTAATGCAATCAAACGCTTGCGGGCATCAACGCTTCCCCAGGCTAAATGGGGCGTAAATTGGAACTTTGCTTTGTCTTTCACCGACAAATAGGGATGATTGGCAGGAATAGGTTCCTGTTCATACACATCAATAACTGCGCCACCTATCAGATTTTCGTCAATGGCCTTAACCAAATCCTGTTCATTAATAATCCCTCCGCGCCCCATATTGGCAATAATAGCCGTAGGTTTCATTAGTTTTAGCTTTTCAAGTGTAATCAGATTTCTGCTTTGTTCATTCAAAGGGGCATGAATAGAGATGATATCGCAGCTACGCAGCAATTCGTCCAATTCCAACCGAGGATAAAGCGTATCGGTATTTTTCCCAGAGGTAGAATAATACATCACTTCAGCGCCAAAAGCAGTAGACACTTTGGCCACTCGTTTGCCTATAGTTCCAAGTCCGATAATGCCAAACCGCTTTCCGGCCAATTCCCAAAAGGTTTGTCCGTAGTGGGTAAATATCATACTGGTAGAATAAGCACCGCTTTTTACATATTGGTCGAAATAGGCGGTGCCGTTTAGCAAACTCAGTATATTGGCAAAGGTTGTTTGTACTACACTTTCCGTAGAATAACCGGCTACATTTTTTATTGTAATCCCTTTTTCGGCTGCATATTGTATGTTGATATTGTTGGTGCCGGTGGCTGCAACACAAATTAGTTTCAGCAAAGGAGCGGCATCCATTTCTATCTGTCCGACAGCTACTTTGTTGGTAATAACAATATCAGCAGCCTTTATGCGTTCGATGGTTTCGTGTACTAAGGTTGTGCTGTAAATTGTTAAATTGCCCAACGATTCTAAAGGGGTGAGGGCTATATCCTTGCCAATGGTATCGGCATCTAAAAAAACAATATGCATAAAACACATCAAATTAGTAGTGCCCAGGACAAGACTCGAACTTGCACACCGTAACCGGCGCCAGCCCCTCAAGCTGGTGTGTCTACCAATTTCACCACCTGGGCAATTAGGGCTGCAAAGATAGGCATTTTTCCGAATAGTGCAAATTATTTTTTTAATGTAGAAAAACGATTATTTTAAATTGTGAGTGGCTATATATCAATTACAAATGAAAAGATAATATTGTTTTACGAAAGAATAAAGGAAAATATTCTCTTAAATTATCAACTTTATTAATAGAAAATACTTATTTTTGTACAAGAATTACACATAATGAGTCGGCAGGAACTATTATATTCCGAAACTACTGCATTTTTATTCAGTAAATTACCTATATATCAAAGGGTAGGAGCGATAGCATATAAGCCTGACTTACACACGGCACAGGCCTTCGATGAATATTTTAATTTTCCACATTGTCAATATAAAACCATTCATGTAGCCGGCACTAACGGAAAAGGCTCGGTATCGCATATATTAGCATCTGTATTACAAAGCGCAGGTTATAAGGTGGGATTGTTCACATCGCCGCATTTAAAAGACTTCCGTGAACGGATAAAAGTGAATGGCGTAATGATTCCAGAAGAAGAAGTTACCGATTTTGTACTGAAACATAAGGCAAAGATAGAAGAACTACAGCCTTCTTTTTTTGAAATGACAGCAACCATGGCTTTTTCCTATTTTGCCCGGCAGATAGTTGATATAGCGATTATTGAAGTAGGTATGGGCGGTCGATTGGACGCTACCAATGTGATTCAGCCGGTTATGAGTATAATTACAAATATCGGCATGGACCATTGTGAGCATTTGGGACACTCCTTGCCTGCCATTGCCGTCGAAAAGGCCGGTATCATTAAGGCTGGAACGCCTGTGGTCATCGGCGAACGGCAGCATGAAACTTCGCCGGTATTTGAAGCAAAAGCCAAAGAACACAACGCCCCACTGTTCTACGCCGACAACTATGTGCGAATGGAAAGCGCTCAGTTGATTGGTAATATCCAATCTTTCTCTGTGGTTATTCCCGACAGCCTTTTTGTCATGAATCTACAGTTAGATTTGCAAGGTACTTATCAACGGAAGAATATTGTAACAGTATTGGCCGCTTTGCATATACTAAAAGATTGTCGTGACGTTCGCAAAAAGCCTTGTTTTATTATCAAAGAAGAAGCCTTGCGCCAAGGTTTAAGTAAAGTGGTATCACAAACAGGTTTAAGAGGACGCTGGGAAATTCTTTCCAAACATCCGTTAATAATCTGCGATACGGGACATAATGCCAACGGCTTGAGGGAAAGCATGGCACAGCTAAAAAATATTCCTCGCCGCCGCTTGCATTTTATATTGGGAATGGTTCAGGAAAAGGATTTAGACAGCATCATACCTTTACTTCCTACTGATGCTTACTATTATTTTACCAAGGCCGACCTTCCGCGTGCAATAGACCCACGCGATTTGGCCAAGCATTGCAGCGAATACGGCTTACGTGGACAAATCATTCAAACGGTACCTAATGCCGTAAAAATTGCCAAAAGCAATGCCTATCCCGATGATATTATTTTTATAGGAGGCAGCACATTCGTGGTAGCGGAAGCTTTAGATGAATAATGAAGGGTACAGGGTGAAAATAAATTTGAAAATTTAATAACTTTATGAACTTTTAACTCATAAGCCGTTTCACGCTTTACTCTTCACGACAATTAAACAATTAAACAATTAAACATAATGAAAAAACTATCTCTCTTCTTAATCCCGATGTTGGCCGTAGGTTGCAGCCAGCAGCCAAAATCAATTCCGGTAAGCTATCCGGAAACACAAAAGATTGAACATTCTGACCTTTATTTTGGTACGGAAATTGCCGACCCCTACCGTTGGTTGGAAGACGACCGCTCGGATGAAACTGCCGCCTGGGTGAAACTTCAAAATGAAGTAACCTTCGGTTATTTGGAAAAGATTCCTTTCCGCAACGAGATTAAAAGCAAACTTACCGAAATGTGGAATTATCCACGCCAGGGTGTTCCTTTCAAAGCAGGGGAAAAGTATTTTATGTGGAAAAACGATGGTTTGCAAAACCAATCGGTACTTTACATTATGGACGGTTTGGATGGTAAACCCCGCGAATTTATAAATCCGAACACAATCTCGCAACAGGGTACTACTGCTGTTGGTTCGCTTAGTATTTCGAACGACAATAAATATGTGGCTTACACTACCTCAGTGGGCGGATCAGACTGGAAAGAAATTCATATAAAAGACATTGATGGCAATGATTTGCCGGATATGATTCAATGGGTAAAGTTTTCCGGTATTTCATGGGATGATAATGGTTTCTACTATAGCTGCTATGATGAGCCTAAAGGCAGCGTCCTTTCTTCGAAAAATGAATCCAATAGAATCTATTACCACAAATTAGATACTAAACAAAAAGATGATAAGTTGATCTACGAAGATTTGAAAAATCCTCTGCGTTATAACACAGCCGGAATTACCAAAGACGGACGTTATTTAATACTAAGCGTGTCGGAGGGAACAGGCGGAAACTCACTCGCTGTAAGAGATATGATAAAATTCGGCAGCAAATTCCGCACCATAGTTGAAAAATTAGATAAGGATTACGATGTTATTGAAAATTTTGACGACGAATTGTATGTGCTTACTAACGACAACGCTCCCCGTTATCGTTTAATGAAAATTAACCCTTCAGCTACAAAGCTGGAATGGGAAGTGGTAATACCCGAAAGCGAAACCGATGTATTGCAGTCGGTAACAGTAATAGGCGACAAATTAGTAGCTAACTACTTGCACAATGCTTATTCTGTATTAAATATTTTTGATAGAAATGGTAACTTGGAAACCGAAATTAAACTACCCGAATTAGGTACAATAGGCGGTATCAGTGGTGAAAAAGGCGACAACGAAATGTTTTATGCCTTCAGCTCTTTCAGCAGGCCTACAGAGATTTATCGCATGGAAGATATTAATCAATTTGATCCGAAACTTTATTTAGCTACTGAGCTTAACTTCAAACTGTCGAAATATGTGACGGAGCAGGTATGGTATACCAGTAAAGACGGAACAAGGGTGCCTATGTTTATTGTTTATAAAGAAGGCCTGAAGAAAAACGGCAAGAACCCTACATTGCTTTATGGTTATGGCGGTTTTAACAGTAGCATCACACCCGGTTTCAGTATCAGCAACCTGTTTTTCTTGGAACAGGGCGGAATATATGCTGCACCTAACATTCGCGGAGGCGGCGAGTTTGGCGAAGCCTGGCATAAAGCAGGCACTAAACTGCAAAAACAAAATGTGTTCGACGACTTCATTGTTGCCGCCGAATACTTGATTGAACAAAAATATACATCCCCGAAAAAATTGGCTATCCGTGGCGGTTCTAATGGCGGATTGCTCGTTGGCACCTGCGTAAACCAACGTCCCGAGCTCTATAAGGTGGCCCTGCCTGCAGTAGTCGTGATGGACATGCTCCGTTTCCATAAATTTACTGTTGGCTGGGGATGGGTAGGCGACTATGGCTCAAGCGATAACGAAGAGCAGTTCCACTATCTCTTAGGCTATTCACCCTTGCATAATATTCAACAGGGCGTATGCTATCCGGCTACCTTAATTACTACAGCTGACCATGATGACCGTGTAGTTCCGGCGCACTCGTTTAAATATGCCGCTACCATGCAAGAAGCGCAAGATTGCGAAAACCCTATATTGATTCGTATTGAAACCATGGCTGGGCATGGCACCGGCAAGCCTATGTCCAAAAGCATAGAAGAAGCCACCGATATGTGGTCATTTGTGCTTTATAATTTGGGAATGAAATATAAGAAGTGAAAATATAGAAGGTGAACAAGGTGTGGGGTGAAAGTCAATTCAAAGATTAGAAAATATATAATTTTAGGGACCTGCTGCTGTGTTGTTTTTAACAAGGGGATTCATTAACTATAAAACCAAACAGTAATTGTCAATGAAAAATTTATTAGAAAAAAAATGGTTATTTTGCACAATCTTACTTATTGTATTTTTGAAGTGCAATAATAAATCATCTGAAAATGAATCAAATAAGTCTGTTTTGATAAAAACAGAAGAATTGTACCCATTTGAAATTTATGCGGTAATCGGAAATGTGGAGGGTATAGAACCCGGCGTGTATAGGTATATTCCACAAGAGCATAAAATAGTAAGAACAATCGACGAAGATGTCAGAGATGAACTTTGCGCAGTTGCATTATGCCGGTTGGATATTATAACAAATAGCGCCACTTATATTGCTTTGTGAAAACAATTGCTTTCATAACTCTCGGCTGTAAACTTAATTTTTCGGAGACTTCTACTATTGCCAGACAGTTTTCGGAAACAGAATACCAACGTGTACCGGCATCGCACCTTGCCGATATTTATGTGATTAATACTTGTACCGTAACCGGAGAAGCGGAGAAGAAGTGTCGTCAAATTATCCGTCGTGTAGCCAAGCAAAACCCCGAGGCACAGATTATTGTCACCGGTTGCTATGCCAACCTGCGCCCTGCTGAAATTGCCGAAATCCCCGGAGTAACAATGGTGATAGAAGATAAGTTACGAGTTACGGGTGACGAGTTACGAGTGACAAGCTACAATGTTTCAACGACCCAACCTCATTGCGGGCTTGACCCGCAATCTCCCCTTTTGCAGGAGATGCAGGAACAAGTTCAGCATGACGAAGCAACCGCTATACCCACTGTCTATTCACATTCCACCGTCACTCGTCACCCGTCACTCGTCACCTTCTTTCCTGCTTTCTCCTCCGGCGACCGCACCCGCTCGTTTTTGAAGGTGCAGGACGGCTGCGACTACCATTGCTCTTATTGTACAGTGCCTATAGCACGCGGCAATAGCCGAAATATCGCTATTGATAAATTAGTAAAAACCGCGCAAACTATAGCAGAGCAAGGCATCAAAGAAGTGGTGCTTACCGGCGTAAATATTGGTGATTTCGGCAAAAGCACCGGTGAAAATTTCTTCGACCTGCTAAAAGCCCTGCACAAGGTTGAGGGCATAGAACGTTACCGCATATCTTCTATTGAGCCTAACCTGCTCACCGATGAAATGCTCGAATGGATAGCCGCCTCCGATAAGATATTGCCCCATTTTCATATTCCTTTGCAATCGGGTAATAACAAGGTACTCGGATTGATGCAGCGGCGATATACTCGTGAATTATTTGCCCAGCGTTTGGAAAAAATTTATACTGTTATGCCTCATGCTTTTATAGGAGTGGATGTCATTGTTGGTTTTCCGGGCGAAACCATTGAAGATTTCGAAATCACATATAATTTTTTAGAAAGCCTCTCCCCTGCCTATCTGCATATCTTCCCCTACTCTATCCGACCGGAAACATCCGCTGCTACCTTTATCGGACAGCTATCTGAAATAGAGAAAAAACAACGGGTAGAGCAGCTTTCTATCTTGTGCCGTGAACTACATCAATCGTTTTATGAGCGGCATATCAATTATTTTGATACCGTGTTGTTTGAAAGTACCCGCAAAGACGGCAAAATGTTCGGCTATACCCGCAATTACCTTAGGGTTGAAACGCCTTACCAAGCGGCTTTGGTGGGGAAAATAGTTCCTGTACGCACTACGGTCGTTACCGAAAAAGGAACGATGGCGGTTGAATTAAAAATGAACAATTAACAATGAATAATATTCCAGAATTAAGATTACCTGTAAATAACGAGGTTGCTTCGGCCTGCTTTCCTGCCCACATGCTTACCCACACAGTCCTCGCAATGACGTTAGGTTATGGGAACATAAGTGGTATCACTTAATCCCTACCAATTTATGCAGCTGCACCGAAAGCCGCCACAGGGAATTTTCAGTAAGTAGTTGCAAGCAATAGTCAATATTCTCTCTACTTACGTCAATCGGGCTGATGAAATAGCGCGTAGCCTTGGGAAGCAGGGATATCTCAGGTAATTTATCGCCCTTCTTAATAGGTAGGCGGATTTCGTTTATCGTTTCAAAATTTTTGTTTAACAACTCTACCGGCGCCTTTGCGCTGCAAGCAATATAGCCTATTCCCGATGGCACTTTGCGCGTACCGTTGGTTTCAACACATTGGTAATAATTGCTAAACAGGCTTACTATTTCATCGGTTAATTGTAAGGTAGGCTCGCCGCCTGTCCAAATAATATTCGGACAGTTATATTTTTCTATTTCCGCTTTAATGGCGCTGAGCGTCATTTTTACATAAGCCTCGTGCCGGGTATCGCAAAAGGAGCATTTCAGGTTGCAGCCTGCTAAGCGTATAAATACAGCCGGCATACCGGCATTGGCGCCTTCGCCCTGAATGGAGTAGAACAGTTCGTTAACCCTTAAGCTAATTTCTTTCATAAATAGCAGTGTTTTCCTGCGACTCCTGCACCTCTGCCTTATAGCAGTTATGCACATTGTCAACAATCCACCGAGCAAGGTTTTCAGCGGTTGGATTAAAGTCGAATACCTCGTTGAGGTTCTTATGGTCGAGCATCAACTCGACTTGCTGCTTTAAATCCGAAAAATCAACAACCATCCCGTTCTCATCCAATTCTTCAGCCTTGCAATATATGGTAATAATCCAGTTATGCCCGTGCAAATGCCGGCACTTACTTTCATAATTCAGCTTCAAGCTGTGACTTGCCGATATTTCTATTGTTTTTTTTGTGTAATACATAGCGAATAGCTTAAAATTAAATATTTTGAATTAAAGGATTGCTTCCATTTCTGTTGATATTTTAGGTATTCTGATATTTGCAGGACTGGAAATCAGGTAATTTGTTCTTTTACCACTATCTTCTACTTTTAACAATCCTTTTGTTACTAAATCCTGTAAGTCACGCAATGCCGTATCAGTAGAACATTTAGCTTGTTTGGCGTAAACAGCAGTACGTAAAAATCCAATTCCCCTATCGTAATTATCATATAAATAATTAATTATTAAACGTTGTCTTTCATTGATAGAGATGAATTTATGATTGTCCCAAAAACGTGATTTATCCAAAATAATTTCAAGATTTTTTTCGCTCGACAGTAATGCACGCTCGAAACATCCCAAAAACCATTCTAAATACTCGGTAATATCACTTGTGCCTTTCTGCGTTTTTTCGATAATACTATTATAGTATTTATGTTCTTTGAAAATTTGATTGGACATACTGTAAAATCTGATTTTACTACCATCGCTTCGAGCCAAAAGCATATCCATAATTGCACGGGCAAGCCGTCCATTGCCATCGTCAAATGGGTGAATGATAACAAACCAAAAATGAGAAATAAATGATTTTAACACCAAATCAAGATGGTTTTGATTATTTAGCCAATCTAAAAACACATTCATTTCATAGGAGAGTCTTTCGGGAGCAGGAGCTTCAAAATGCACTTTTTCTCTACCGAATGTCCCTGAAACAACCTTCATTCCTGCTGAGCGATAACGTGCAACATCAATTTTCGCATAACCGCTATAGCCTGATTGAAAAAGAGAATTATGCCAGCCCAAAAGCCGTTCTTGCGCAAGAGGTTTATCCCAATTCTGTGTTGCATCAAGCAGAATATCTACAATACCGTCAATATTCCGAGGTATTATCTGAAATTCTATGCTTTCAATACCTAATTTTCGAGCAATAGAGAAGCGAACAAGTTCAGGATTAAGAAATTCACCTTCAATTTTCGAAGTATCAACAACGTCTAAAATCAACGATTCCAATGTTGCTTTTTCGGTTAAATCGAACCCTAAACGCTCCATTTGCCCAAGCAACCTCCCCTGTAAATGTCGAACAGAAGCCAATGTGGGCAATATTTTTTCATTATCCCAGCTAAAATCTGTCCAATTTTTTCTTTCGTGTATATACATAGTCTTTCACCGCAAATTTTGCTGCAAAAATACGATATTTTCACCGCAAAAGCAAAATATGTATAAATATATTATCTTTGTAGGACTTAAGATTTAAACTTGTATTTACATCAACATGAAAAAAATCGTACTCATAATTAGCTTACTTGCAGTTGGCAGCGCAGTTGTTGCCGATGAGGGTATGTGGCTGCCCTCGCTCATCGAATCACGCATTATTGATATGCAAAACAAGGGGCTAAAATTATCGGCAACAGATATTTACAGCGTGAACGAAGCCTGCTTAAAAGACGCTGTCGTACAGTTTGGCGGTGGTTGTACAGCCAATTTGGTCTCGGAAAAAGGGCTGATTTTTACCAATCATCATTGCGGATTTTCGCAGATACAGTCGCACAGCTCGGTGGAGCACGATTACCTGAAAAATGGCTTTTGGGCTCAAAACCTTAGCGAAGAATTACCAAATAGAGGACTTACGGTGCGAATGCTACAATGTATGGAAGACGTCACAACACGAGTATTAGAAGGTGTTACAGAGGATATGGACGAGGCTGCACGCAAAGAAGTGATTGACAAAAACCGTGCTGAGATAGTAAAAGAAAACCTTAGCGAAAGGTGGATAAGAGCCACAGTTG
>JAIRUB010000237.1 GCA_031254635.1 Prevotellaceae bacterium
AGTAGTTCGCAAGATGGTAGGGCATGGAATAGGCCGCAAGATGCACGAAGCCCCCGAAGTACCGAATTTCGGACGAAGAGGGCACGGAAAAGCGCTGAAAGAAGGGATGGTGATTTGCATTGAGCCTATGATTAATGAAGGAACCAAAGAGGTATATCTCGACGAAGATGGTTGGAGTTTGCATACCGAAGATAATAAACTAAGCGCTCATTTCGAGTTGACGGTTTATATCAAAAAGGGAAAGCCGGAGGTATTGTCAACCTTTGAGTATATTGAGAAAAGTGACTAAGTGATTAAGTAACTAAGAGACTAAGATATTAAATAAAAAAGTAAATAAATCCGTAAATCTGTAAATCTGTAAATTAACAATTATGTCTAAACAGACAGCTATAGAAAAAGACGGCATTATTATCGAAGCCTTGTCCAACGCCATGTTCCGAGTGGAGTTGGATAACGGACATGTTATTATTGCCCACATTTCCGGAAAGATGCGCATGCACTACATCCGCATCCTGCCGGGCGATAGAGTGCGTGTTGAGATGTCGCCCTACGATTTAACCAAGGGCCGCATATCATTTAGACATATAAATAAGTAAGCGCAAAAAAGTAAAGACGCAAAATTTGTGCCTCATAAAAGTAAAATAAAAATAAAAAAGATATGAAAATAAGAGCTTCAATCAAGAAACGCAGCGACGACTGCAAGATCGTAAAACGCAAGGGGCGTTTATATGTGATTTGCAAAAAGAACCCCAAGTTCAAAATGCGCCAAGGTTAGAAAATAGATTATAAATTATAAATAATAGATCATAAGTATGGCACGTATAGCCGGGGTAGATTTACCCAAAAACAAACGCGGGGAGATAGGCCTGACCTACATCTACGGCATTGGCCGCAGTACAGCTCAAAGCATTCTCCAGCAAGCAAGCATTGATTATAATATCAAAGTAAAAGACTGGAACGACGAACAGATAAATGCTATTCGTTCGCTTATTCAAGAAGGCGGCTACAAAATTGAAGGGGAGCTGCGCTCCATGGTTCAGTTAAATATCAAACGATTGATGGACATCGGTTGTTACCGCGGCATCCGTCACCGTATTGGTTTACCGGTTCGTGGCCAAACCACTAAGAACAACGCCCGCACACGTAAGGGTAAGAAGAAAACCGTAGCAAACAAGAAAAAAGCAACTAAATAGTTAGGTAACATGGCAAAAAAGACCACAACAACGAAAAAGAAAGTAGTGAAAGTTGACGCTAACGGACAAGCGCACGTTCATTCCACATTTAACAATGTGATTGTAACTTTGGCAAATAGCGAAGGACAAGTAATCAGTTGGTCATCGGCCGGTAAGATGGGCTTCCGTGGTTCTAAAAAGAACACGCCCTACGCCGCTCAAACTGCCGCTGCCGATTGTGCTAAAGTAGCCTTCGATTTAGGTTTGCGTAAAGTTAAAGTATATGTTAAAGGCCCGGGAGCTGGACGCGAGTCGGCTATCCGTACTATTAGTTCCGCCGGTATTGAAGTTACCGAAATTATAGATGTTACTCCTTTGCCGCACAACGGCTGCCGTCCTAAAGGACGCCGCAGAGTGTAATTAGTCGACAGTATTCAGTCCGCAGTACGCCGTTAAGTTTACTGCCTACTGCAAACTGCCTACTGTTTACTAAGCTCAGAGGTTAAAGCATACAAGCTTAATAATTAAACAAACCCCGGCGGCAACGGGTAATATTCGGCAGAAATTTAATGGCAAGATATACAGGGCCAACAACAAAAATCGCCCGTAAATTCGGAGAGCCTATTTATGGCCCCGACAAGAACTATGACCGTAAAACTTATCCTCCGGGACAGCACGGTTTAGCAAAAAAACGTAAAAAAGTATCGGAGTACGGTGTTCAATTACAAGAAAAACAAAAGGTGAAATATACCTACGGAATACTTGAACGCCAATTCAGCAACATCTTTCAAAAAGCCTCGCGTATGAAAGGACGTAAGGGTGAAAACCTGTTGTTCCTTTTGGAAAGCCGTCTCGACAATGTGGTTTATCGTTTGGGCATTGCTCCTACACGTGCAGCTGCACGTCAATTGGTAACCCACCGTCATATTGTGCTTAACGGCAAGGTATGCAACATTCCTTCCTGCATTGTTAAGCCTGGCGACTTAGTAGGGGTGCGCGAACGTTCACAAGCGCTCGAAGTAATTCAGAATAATGTGAGCGGGCGCGGAACCATTAAATATCCTTGGTTAGAATGGGATAGCGCAACACTTACAGGTAAGTTTGTAAGTCTGCCTGAACGTACTGAAATCCCCGAAAATATCAACGAACAGTTGATAGTGGAATTATATTCGAAATAGCCCTTTTTTAATCTTTTTATATATAAAATTATGGCAATATTAGCGTTTCAAAAACCAGATAAGGTAATATTACTTGAAGATACCGATACTTTCGGACGGTTTGAATTCCGCCCCTTGGAGCCGGGCTACGGCATTACGGTGGGCAATGCTTTGCGCCGCATTTTGTTGTCGTCGCTCGAAGGCTATGCAATTACCTCAGTGAGGATAGCCGGTGTTGACCACGAATTTGCTACTATTCCCGGTGTTATTGAAAATGTTGTAGAAATTATACT
>JAIRUB010000137.1 GCA_031254635.1 Prevotellaceae bacterium
AAATATGGCATCATATCAAAAGAAAGTTTACGAACAAATACTTCAATATGCTTTCCGAAATTAGTGACTTTTTTTCTCATACCATTCAAAACATTACCTCTGATATGGTGAACTCAATAGGCAGCTACAGCTACCTTTCTTTAAATTCTTTCCGGGCTGATCAAAATGTCATTTTCGTATTAACAGCATTCTCGGTATATCCCCAAAACGACTTAACTTTCAGATGTTGCTTTATCCACTTAAAGAACAGTTCTATCTGCCAGAGATAGGCTATCTCGCTTGCTGTTAACAAAAAATGTTAGTCAGAAAAATAAACTTTCTGTCCGTACCCTCATCATAATAACGTATTTTATAAAACGCTGTGTCTGCAACCTGAAAGGTTGAACTGAATTGGCGGCAACTATTCATCATCTTGCCATTTCGCACGAGTGTCCGACATATCATCTGAATAGCTTTTTCTTCATGCGCCATTTTCTCGCACATCCCCGACCCATGGCATTAGTCGCTCCACTCCATTGCATTGGTTACCAATACATTTCTCCTATGAGGAAAACAAAAAAGCCATTCAAATTGAACGGCTTTTTTTAGTTATTGCTACTCCGTTATTCAACTAAAAATACCTATACCTCCAATCTTTTACCTTAGTAGCTTTTTCCAATGCCGGCAGAAATTCGAATAAACGGTTTTGCATATAAATCATACTGCTGCGCATACGCTCGTCGTCGACAGTATAAGCTACTCCGGTTTCACGTGCATCAACAGTGAATACGTATACGCCATTCATTCCTTTCACCGGGCCACTGAGGGTTTGTTCGGCAGCAACATTTACAGCACCTACCAACTTAGGCTCCATACCCATTCCTCTGATGGCCGAAGAACCAAAAGAAATTCCTGAGGCTTGTCCTACGGTAGTATTTACCTTTTCCGCTACGACATTAATATCGGCAGTACCGGCCATAGCCTCTTTCAACTGTTGGGCATAGCGTTCGGCTTGCTTGTCGACATGCACCATTATTTCCACATCACCTCTTACCTGTTCAAAGGGTGCAACACCGGTTTCACGAATATCGGTTATGGCTGCTACCACAAAATATTTGTTGTTATTCAGATTAAAAGTTTCCCTCGAAACAGTATGTTTTTTGGCCTCATATATCCAGCGTATCAATTCACGTGCATTCTCAAATATCGACACATTTCTATCGCTTTCGGTAATGTTGAAAGCAGGTACGCGAACATACCCTTTTTCTTGCGAAAATTCAACAAATTTATTATAATCATCGCTAACAGCAGCCAATTCATTAGCCTTCATAAAGAGATCATGAATAGTAATTCTACCCGGTTCGGCAGTTTTGGTAAGAATGGCTAATTTCACTTTTTTTACTGCGGGACTACGTTCCGTAACCTGAGCAATATGTATGCCATAAGTTGTTTCTATCTTAAAATACTTATTAATGGGCACTATGAAGCAGGTATCTTCCAAATTTTTTACATTTCGAAGGTCGCCTTGCTGAATCCATCCTAAGTCGCCTTCATTGCGGGCGGCTGTACCGTCGGCCGAGTGTTGCTGCGCCAAATATCCGAAATTAGCGCCCCTTTCCAATACGAACAATAAACTGTCGGCGGTTTTATTAGCTGCCTCTTTAGTTGGCGAAAAGGAAATAAGGATATGACGAAGTTTCGCAGAATCGGCCATATTTCTTACGTCCATAATGCGTGCAGAAGTGTAGGTATAACCATCAATGTCAACCGGCATAACGTCCTTAGCCGTAGCCTGGAAAGCAAAACTGTCTAACTTGGTTGATAATTCATCTTTTCTGTAATAATAATCATCAAAAGGGTTATCTGAATTAAAAGCAATAAATTGTTTAATGTCGGTAGTTGTTTTAAATTCTTCATACGCTTTGTAAAACTCTTCTTCCGTTAATGTAATATCTTCGGTAGAAGGTGCTATGGGGAAGGCCACATATTCAATATCACGTGCGGTTTCCTGTTCAAACAATTTTTCATATTTCTTGTAATAAGCCTTCAGCTCAGCAGCGCTAACATTTAACATGGTATCGGACATGGGATTAAAAGGAAGAACGGTATAGCTAATGTCGGCCATGGTATTTCTACCGCTAACGGCCGATTGCAATTGCAGATCGTTCAGAAAGTGGCTTTGGCCAATTAACGATAAATATTTTTCGAGCATTTGGGCATCGTACATACGTTTTTCTACATATTGCCAATAGATTTTACGTTGTCCCGAACGATCGGCATTAATCCCTTGAACAAAACTTAATACGGCAGTATGGCTGAACTGCCTGTTTTCATCCCAAAACACCGGGTCGTTATAAAGCACCGGAGAAATATATTGGCCACGCACCAAATCTTCCATCTCGCGGTCGGAAATGCCCAAACCGCATTTTTTATACTGAGGCATCAGTACATATTCCTGAAGGATTTCCTGCCATGCCTGTTCACGGACTTTTTCCATCATTGCATCGGGCATTGCACTATTGCCCATTATCAACTGATTAATTCCGCTGTAGTAATCGATGCGCTTCTGATAGTCTTGATAAGAAATAGACTTACCATCCATAGAGCCCACATCATACCTTGAAGAAAACATGGAGGTAACCGACTGCAAGGTGTCTGCATCAATAATAAATGAGATCAATGCGATACCAATAAGTACGGAGATAAAAATTCCAAATTTTACCCTGATTTTTTCTAAAACTGCCATTGTATTTTTTATTTTCTTGTTTCACAAAATTTTTAGCCCGCAAAGATAAGTAAATTTTTTGAATTAATCATCTATTATGGATAGTTTTACCAATTCTATTTTCGTTGTAGAGGTTCGGAGGATACGAAAACGAAAACGGCCGAACTGCAACACTTCTTGTTGGTGCGGAATGCTTTCGTTACAGTACATAATGTAACCTGCAAGTGTCTCATATTCTTCTTTATCAGGGATATTCAGGCCATAAGTCCTGTTAATATACTTTATTTCCATTCGGCCGGAAAAAATAAATTCATTCTTCGATAATTGCTTATCTATCAGGTTGTCATTATCGTGTTCGTCGTTAATTTCCCCAAATATTTCTTCAAAAATATCTTCCATGGTTACCATGCCGGCAGTACCGCCAAACTCATCGACTACCACCGCTACCGCCTTCTTATTTTTAATAAATGAAGCTAAGAGGTTTTGGGCAGGCATGGTTTCGGGAACAAAATCAATGTGGCGCAGTTTTTCCTGGATAGAGGCCATTCCCTTAAATAAATCTTTAGAATGCACATAGCCAATAACTTTATCAATGGTTCCGTTATACACGGGTATGCGGGAATAGCCGGTACGCACAAAGAGTTCCTGCAAAGCCTTCACCGTCTGATGTTCTTCAATAGCAGTTATTTCGGTACGGGGTACCATACAGTCGTGTATGCGTACCTTATAGAAATCCAAGGCATTTTGAAATATTTCTATATCGTGATCATATTCATTCTCTTCGTCTTGGGAACGACTTACTTCAATGGATAATTGCATCAGGTCGGCCCTATTAAACAGTGTTTTCTCTGTTTTTGCGGCCAACTTTATTCCCATAAGACGTAACAGTATCTTTGCCAGCAAAGTAACAAAAGCTGTCAAGGGATATAATAGGAGATAAAAGAAATAAGCCAACCATGCGAAATGGCGTAATACAGCGTTGGGATTTAGGCGGCACAAGGTTTTGGGTAGCCATTCGGCCGTAATCAGAATAATAAAGGTAGCAAAAATGACTTCTATGGTCAAAACCCCTCCCGGCGATGATATTACCTCCTCTATCAGGGGAGAACATAGCCGTGCCATAATAATTCCATAAACGATTAAGGTTATGTTGTTCCCCATGAGCATTGTAGAAAGGTATTCATTAGGTCGACGCAGGAATATTTCTACTATTCTACAGTAAGTCTTGCCCTGTTTTTTATCCAATTCTATCCGTAATTTATTGGAAGAAAGGAAAGCTATTTCCATTCCCGAAAAAAAAGCGGAAAATAAAAGGGTAAAGAATAACAGCAATAAAAGGCCGGTTGTACTCATAGGATAGGTTTCGGGTTTCGGGTTTTGAGCTTCGGATTTCGGATGGTTGTTGTATCGTGGGTTGAGGGGTTTCAATAGCTGAACTATCTGTCACGGGAGGTTGTTCGGTATAGTAATAGTAGCTGCTGTCACCCACTGCTCTGATTTCGTACTCAGAAAATTTTTCATCAGAGGTCATGCCATTACGACCGATAATCAATCCATCGCCGGTTTTTATACGCACGAGGGCATCAGTATAAATCGACTTTTCCGGCCTGTTCCAGTATAAGGTGTCAGTTGTTAGGGTTTGATCTTTTTGAAAATTTATTACTACCACATTGCCTACGGCCTTCCATAATTCTGCCGGTTTCTCTTTGTACAAGGCATAATCGGCAGTTATCTGGCTTTCCAACTGTACTTCTTCATCAAAGAGTTGGACAAAAAAACCTTTCGAAAAAACACTATAAGGCTCATCATTAAACATATAACGTTGCAATAGCGGAGTTCGCAGTAAAGTTTTGGTGTTTCCGTACTCGGTATAAATAACGTCTAAATTATGTACTTCGGTACTTATTATTTCTTTTCCAGCGCCCAAATCCACTAATTTGCCCTTGTCATCACCACAAGAAACAAAGCCTCCTGCTGCAGTCAGCAAAAGTACTGTAAATTTGAGAGCGATTGTTTTCATAAAGTTATAAAATTTTGAACCTTAAACTTTATAAGGGTATTCAAATTGTAAATCCGTAAATCTGTAAATTATTTCCGTGCTCTCACTCTAGTTTGTTCGGTAAGGCCATTGCAATTTACCGTATAAATATCTCCAATAGTGAGGTCATGAAAGAATATGTCTTCTTGTAAGGGGAAATGTTGTGAGCAATTATTAATAAATTTATTCGCCTCTTCAGTCAAAGATGGGTCAGCCGATTTTGCCTTATTGAAGAAGTCCACTGCTACCCAAAATACGGCTTTTTTAGCGATTTCGTCATCGCCGCATCTTTGTGCAGCCCAACAGTTACCCAGCAACATAAAACATTTCCCGTCGTTAGGCGTAATAACCAAAGCTTGACGAATATTAGCAATAGCTTGAGTAGTATTGCTCTCTTTCAGATAAGCAGATGCTAATTTAAGGTAATATTTTACTTTATCTTCTTTAACTGCATCAGGGTGTGCAATAGCTTCTTTGAAATACTGTACGGCTTTATCGACATCGCCTTTGGCAAGGTACATATTACCCAAACCATAAGCAGAGCCCGGCGATGGCTCTAAAGCATGATAAGCTTCAACAGCTTTATAGTACAAATTGTTGTCGGAACAATCGTTCATATTCAGCAATTGAACCGTACGAATTACCAAATCCTTATCTTGAGGATTGAATGTTGGTTCAAGCATGGTGATAAGTTTATCGCAAGAGGCGGCGCCGCTGGTACCCAAGATACTTTCAAGGTCTTGACGCATTCTCGCTACCTGCTCGTCATCGGGATTGGCCTTCACTTGTAAATTGGCAAACCCATTCATTGTAGTATATATTTCCAATAATTTATCTGCCGAAAGTTTTTCAGCCTGGTAAAGTTCTACTGCTTTTTGCAAGGCAATAACCATAGTAGGAGGAGCCGTATTTTCCCTACCGGCCATTACTGCTTGCTGGAAAGCCTCATAAACAGCATCCAAGTTTTCGGGCCTATAGGTTAACATGTCATAAGCTTTTTGCGACAACATGTTGCCTTTATTAACATTATAGCTTCCCATTTGGATATCATATAACATCATAATAGTGTCAATACGCCCCTGTTGCAATGCCGGGTTATTATCATGTTCAATCAAGTGTTTCATAATTTGCCTACCGTGAATATACAGGTTTTGGCTGGCTGTTGGAGGACAAAGTTTAAAGGCTTGCTCCCAAAAAGGATGAGCGTCTTTCCACTGTTGTTGTTTGGCATAGTCTAAATAAAAGCTAAGATTTTTTACACAATCAACACTGTCTTTTCCATATCTTCCTTGAGCGGAAGCTGCGTTTGCCAAGAAAAAGAACAACACTACTATAAAAGCAGAAAATAAATTTTTCATAATCGTACAAATATTTAATATTTACATTTAATCAATTTGTTGTTTAAAGAACCAAATATCATATAAGCTAAAGCTTACCGAAAATTTAAAATAAGTTTCCCTGATAAGATTATCTTGCGTGGTGCCACGTTGTCCTATTTCAGCAGCTATATTCACACTGGTGTTCCATCGGTTAACAGGAAGACCAAAGCCAATGGAAGCGCCAATGTCATTAATTTGATGACCGTTGAAATTCATGTAGGTTTTTTCATAATTTAAGCCTATGCGGTAAGTACAACGGTTAAAATAATTGCGAAAATCGTGCCTCCGGGGAGTCCATTCAGCTCCTGCCCTGAACAAATGACTGGGTGTAACAGAAAAACGATGTTCTGGAGAAGCATCATCCAAAGCCTTATCATTCCAATGTTGGTAAACATATTCCAAACCGGCCATCCACAAATCGCCTTTGCGTATAGAAGCGCCGAAACTGATAGTTTGAGGAATTGAGATAGAAGCGCCTTTCTTATCAGTATATCTGACAGTATCTACCATGCCACTCGTATGCGCGTATGCAAAGTCGAGGTAACGGCTGCCTAAAGAAGTAGAAAACTGATAAGTAGCGCCTACTGTTAAATGCAAATCCTTACTCAAAGGCCGCTCATACTGGGCGCCCAAAGTAGCGCCAAAATTGCCTACTTTCAGGGAAGTTCCTGCCACCACACTGGAAAAATAGGGATTAGTAGTATAAATAATATTAGAATAACGGTCGATAGCACCAAAGTAATATTGCCCCTGAGCGCCTACTGATAATTGGTTATTTATAGCATAGCCAAGCGACAGGACAAC
>JAIRUB010000154.1 GCA_031254635.1 Prevotellaceae bacterium
ATGCCGAAACCCCTTATACTTTCACTACAATAGTAAGCGCAGCTTATGTAGAAGGCTATGCTGCCAACAGTCTTTTCGCCTACCGTTACGCAGGTCTTGATGATAGCGGAAGACCACAGGTATATGATAAGAATGGTAATGTGGTTGCCGGCTCAAATAGTATGAGTTTGGACATTGATGATGTAAAATATATGGGTACTATTGTTCCGAAATTTTACGGTGGACTAAGCAACCGGTTTAGCTATAAATCGCTGGAACTCTCCTTCCTCCTTGTTTACAACCTTGGGCATGTTATGCGTAATAATTTGAATGCCTTCTATAGCGGCCGCCCGACAGACAATTTCCACAACAGTTTTGACAAACGCTGGCGTAACCCCGGCGACGAGGCTTTTACCAACATTCCCAAATACAGCGTATTGAGCGACCCCAGCAATATGATAAGCCTGTATAACTATGCTGATGTTAATGTACTGGATGCTTCATACGTAAAGCTGCGCGATATCTCGTTAAGCTGGAATCTTGACCGTCGTATAGCTCAAAAAATTTGGGCGGAAAACATAAAACTGACCTTCCAGATTGCTAACCTCTTTTATATTGCAGCAAATAAGGAAGGCATTGACCCCGAAGCATATTTACCCAGTTTTTATAATGATAACCGGCGCGATAAATACGGACCTACCTACTCTATTGGGTTAACAATTAATTTCTAAAATCAATTAAACATAAAAAAATTATGAAAAAGACAAAATATATTTTTCTGATAATGGCCGGACTCTTGGTTTTATCGAGCTGTGAGAAATTTTTAGATGAACCGCCGCGCGGTATGGGTATCGCTAAAGACGTAACAGAGTACAATGGACTATTTAATACGATAAGCCTTATGAATTTGGACTTAGGCATATCTTACTATTCCTATTGGAAAAACGATGAAAATCTTTTTATCCAGCAAAGCTACAATAGTTTACTACAGATGGCAGATCTCTATGCAAATGCTATTTCGCAATCTGTAATAAATGCCTTTCAATACAAAGATAAAGTATATCGCGCCGATGAAGAATGTGCGGAATGGATACAGCCTTATAAGCAAATTTATACCTATAATCTTATTGCAAACGGAGTGACAGACGCAACAGGGCCGGAAACACAAAAAAAGTACCTCGAAGCCGAGGCCCGCGTAACCCGTGCATACATGCACTTTCTGCTCGCGCAATGGTTTGCCATGCCTTACAATGAGGCTACGGCAGCTACCGAATTGGCTGTACCCATTGTAACAAAAGCTTCCACGCAGGATAATAACTTCACGTTGGCTACAATGGAAGAGTTATACAAATTTGTAACGGACGAAATGGAAACATATTGCCCTCAATTGGAAGAGCGCACAAACCACAAACGGAGGGTTTATAAAGCCGCCGGATATACCATGCTCGGCAAGGTGTATTGGATGATGGGAAAATACGATAAGGCAATCGCTCCGCTCACCAAGGCAAAAGAATTGTTGAATGGCGACTCGGAAGTTTCTTTTTACGATTACAATGTAGTGCAAACTTCTTATGGTTACACGGAAATAGGTATAATGGCTCTGGCCGGAACAGTAATACCCGTTAAGCTGAACAGCAATGAGGTATTATATCTCAAACAGAATGCATTATCGTATCTCTCTTTATATGCTGCATATTTCGGTACTATAGTTCAATACCTGAAACCGGAAATTTATGCCATGTACGACAACAACGATTTACGGCGCAACCTTATTGTTACTGCAGGAATGCCTCAGCCCTACGCCGGCATGCCGGGTGCAATGGTTAACCTCGGAGTGGAACTGCCCGAACTCTACCTGATGTTAGCCGAATCGGAAGCGCGCGCAGGTTCTGAAAGCAATGCACGCAGCATACTGCAAGCTTACCGTGAAAAACGTATGCTCACAGGCCATGCCGCTATTCCTGCTACTGTAGTTTCTAAAAACGACTTAATCCGTTTTTGTGTCGACGAGCAAACCCGCGAATATGTGGGTACAGGCCACCGCTGGTACAACATCCGCCGCCTGTGGGACGATCCGCTCTTCCAGGATATGAAACCGATTACCCACTCCGATGGCGCTGCTACCTACACCCTGCAGGAAGCACAGTTGAAAATGGAAATCCCCGAAACGGTGTTGATTTGGCACGAGGACTGGAGGTAATTTATGACGGGTGACAAGTTACGAATTACAAATTAGGAATATGTCTATGAAGTTATCTGTTTTAAAACTCATAAAAACCTTTCATGGAATGAGCCAACAATGTTCAGATTATTCTCAGTACAATAATGATAGATAGATTATAGAATTATTTCAGAAAAAATATTGTTTATAACAAATACTTTAGTTTACTTTGTAGAGATTTTTCACAGGGTTTTAATTGACTTCGGCTCTTTGTAAAAATCAAAATATAAAAAACTAATTTTTAGAAGTCCCTTGTACATTATGAAAACAACTTTCTTAAAATTTACAGCGCTTTTACTGATTGTTGCAGGAAATTTTTCTTCTTGTGAAACGAGTGATACTGACATTCATCCTCTTGTTGGAGTATGGGATTGCGTAAAATTTGCTTATGTCGCCAACGGAAGTGACATTTTGGATGAGGTTGCTATATCGAAAGGCATACTTACAATACCTGTTGCCTCCACTCCTATAGAGCATGACGGGAAAGATAGATGGAAATTGAGTCATACGAATTCTATTTGGTTCGCTTGTTCATTATCCGATAATTTAATTGAACTGGAGCTTAAAGGTTCTACGTTTATGAATGCTCCACCTGAAGAAGAAGAAATAGTGTCTGCACTAATGAATGCGTATAGTTTTATCATCAGAGGCAATGAATTAATTATTTCTTTCACGGGAGCAGAAAACAAAAATTTATTAATCTTTAAAAAGCAATAAACCATGAAAAGGCAAGTATTTATTTTAATCTTGATAGGTGTTTGCTGTTTAATAAATTCATATGCATATAGTCAAATCAGCGAAGGAGGAACGCCAGTAAGTTTCTCTTTTGATGTGGGAAAGGGGAAAATTCCCGTTTTGACGATGCCTTTGGTAGATGCAAGAACACTTATCGAAGAGGATGAAAAATTAATAACGGAAGACACTCAACGACCATTTAGATTTGGTTATGCCATAGATGTGGATATTGACCTAAAGAAATCTGGTGTAAAAAAAGAATTGCCCAATGGAGACAACCTGTGGCTATTGAAAATATACTGCCCTGATGCTTTTTCTATCAATTTGATTTATAATCGTTTTAGACTTAGTGAAAAATCAAAATTTATACTTAATTTAAAAAACAAAACATGAAAAAAATTTACTTATTATTTATTTTTATTGGGTTAGTAGCTTTTGCCTGTATGCCGTCTGACCGTGCTGTGTTAACAGGCTCTGTGGATAGCTACAAGGGTGAAGGCCATCTGATTTTCATTGCCAACATGCCAGAAGGGCAGCAACGTGACACCCTTACCGTTCAAGCGGATGGAAAATTTGAATATTCCACATCATTCGAAAAGCCTGTGGTTGTTTACCTGCTTTTGGAATACCTTAATAACGACGCCACCATTGTTAATGTTTATATGGCGAATGGCAAAAAGAACAAGGTAACAATTACAAGTTCAACAAACGAGGCAGGCCGTATTATCACTGACGCCGAATATGCCGGCGACTACAAGTTAGAGTCGGAGTATTTACAAACTTATTTCAATTTGCTATTTAAGGCGAACCCTGATTTAAACTTGGAAACGGTTGCTACCTTCGAAAATTTCAAAGAATATCAGGCTTACGCAAAAGAAAAAATGGAGCCGCTTCACAGCAAACTTAATCAGGTGCGCAATGCCGAATTTAAAGCATCGAATATAGAAAAGTTAAATACAGACGATTTGTCGGTAGCCTTTCGCTACGCCTGGAGCAGGCGGTTAATTGACGAGCCAATGGACGCCGATGCCGATTTTGTAGCCTTCGTACAATCGATCGACTTGAACAACCCTGCTAATCTTCAAATAACCGATATGGTGATCCGCTGGCATCTTGAGGTAAACAAAAATAC
>JAIRUB010000204.1 GCA_031254635.1 Prevotellaceae bacterium
TGCTTGCGTAGCTGAATGTTGCGCTGCAAGCTGTTGTTTTTTGAAGTGCAGGGTAGAGGTGTCAATTAGTCCTACTACGTCGCCGACATTCAGTCGTGCGCCTTCTTCAATATTCAACAGCATAATTTGTCCGCTGCCTTGGGCGGATACAATTATTTCGCGCGCCTCGAAATTACCGTAGGCATCGGCTTGTTTATGGCTGCTGTTGCAAGCAGTAGCAACAAGAGCGAGTAAGGGGAGGGTGTATTTTTTCATAATTTGGTTATTTTGTCGTTAAGCGTGAAATGATTTATGATTTATGGGTTATGATTGATTAGTTATTCGATAGTAATTCTTTGTTATTCAATAGTTGTTCAATTGTAATTCAGTTGTTATTTGTTTACGGTTTACAGGTTTACAGTTAACCCAGCACCTCGTACCCAGCACCTCGTACCCCGCACCTTTTCACCTTGCACCCTTCACTGTCCCAGTATCAGCAGGTAGTCCAATTGTGCTTTGACTAATTGAATTTTACTTATTTCCACACTTATTCGCGCTTGCGTTTCGGCGTTGAGGTCGGCAATATAATCGCCGGTGGTGATAGCGCCGTTATCTAATTGCGATGCGCTTTCTTTGGTGATTGTCCGGCGTAGCTGTGCAATTTCCATATCTTGTTTTAACAGTTCTTCCTGCTTTTGTATGTCGGAACGCTTTTGTTGGGCTTGGGTGCGGACATTGTTGTCGAAAGCGGCTTTTTGGTTGGCCACAACTTTGCGTTGGATGTCAAGGTTCTTTTTTTGTTGCTGAATTAAGTTGCCGTCCCAAGGCGTCCAGTTCAGACGAAGGCCAACAATATAGAACGGGTCGAAATTGTTCGACAGCATATTCAATCCCGGCCTTCCGTAGCCCAGCGTTCCGTAGGCCTGAATTGTTGGTGTAAGCTGTGTGTTCAACACGTTTTTATTTGCTTCAAGGCGGTTGATGCGCGTGTCGAAAGCCTGCATTTCTGGGCGCCGATTATCGGGTTCTTTGTCGGGAACGAGCGCTGCTGCGGGTAAGGTAAAAGCGCTGTTTTCATTGAAGTCGGCGCCGGTAATCAGCGCTAAGATTTTCACACAACTTTGTTGATTAAGTGTTGCTTCGGCAATTTGTTTTTCGGTAGTGCGCAATTGCACTTCCAACAAGTTTAAGTCGCGTTGCAAGATTACGCCGTTCCGCAAGGCCGATTGTGCAAGCCTGATGCGTTCTTCTAATACTTGTTGGGTGAGCAGAAGATTTTCCTTCGCCTTTTGTTGTAATAAGCCATTAAAATAAATTTGTTGTACCTGTTGTTCCACATTCAACATTTCGGCTTCATTCATTTGCTCCAATTCCTGTGCGTTGAGACGTTCAACCGCCTTGTTGGCAGGACTGCGGTTACCGTCGAAAAGCGTTTGCTGAATATTGAGCGTAGCGTGGTATTGATCTTTTGCCGGTAGCTCAATGCTAATGGGCAAGGTTCCGGGAAAGTGAGTAACATCCGATTGGTAGGAGGCTTCGCCGGCGATGTTGAATTTCGGGAAATAGCTTGCTGTAGTCAGACTTTTCAGCGTCAACGCTAAAGACTCCCCGTATAAACCCTTTTGTTTTGCCAAGGGATAATTCTCGCGAGCCAAAGTTTTGCAAGTTGCCAGCTCAAGCGTATCGACTGCCCACAGGCTGTTAGCCGCTATTAAACTAACAAGTATGACGAATGGTTTTATGATTTTCATAATACAATGAATTTATAATGAAATCGGAAACAGTTTGTTTACGTTGAAGAAAGAATCGCTCGGACATTAGTTCCTCGTCTTTGAAAATAATATGGTTAAGCATAGGTTTAACGATGAAGGGAAATACACACAGGGACAGCATATTCACCATTAAATCAACTGCTGTGATATGGCGGATATTTTCCTTATACAGGCTATGATTAACAATACGGATTAGGCGTTCCGGTGCAAGATGCATGAATTGTTGCATAAACCGTTCGGTATTTTGCTGTATTTCGTGTACCAAGAACTGTGCGAGGTAGCTGTTAGCGCTTAACACATCAATATATGCCGACACAAAGGCGCGAATACGTTGCTCCAATGGTTGCCGAGCTATCATAATGCCTACTAAATTTGGGAGGTAGGTTTTTATAATATCTTGAAAAACGGCCAAATGGAGCTTTTCTTTATTACGAAAATAATAGTGTAACAAAGCCTTGTTAACCCCTGCAATATCAGCGATTTCCTGCGTGGTGGCCACTTTCATGCCCTTTTGCATAAACACCTGCTTGGCGGCTTCTAGGATACGCTGTTCTGTATTTATGTTATTGTTAATCATTAAAATAGATGCTTAACTATACGGTTTAACTAATTGGTTAAATATAATGCAAAGATAAAGAGGTTATTTGAAATAACAAATTTTTTGCAATAATTTTTATCTGTAAAATTTTCGAGTGTAAAAGAATATTTTTATCTTTGTGTAAAATTTTCGAGCATGGAAGAATATTTTACCGCATTAGAGAAGTATAATTTTTGGAAAGGATATGTTCCCGAAATAGGTTTTTTACGTGAAGATTATACAGATAGAATAATTAACTATACTGATAATAAATTAGTTAAGGTCTTGGTTGGACAACGCAGGACGGGTAAAAGTTATATTCTTCGACAAATAGCCCACAAACTCATCATGCGAGGAGTGAATCCTCGTAATATTTTCTATATAAACAAAGAATTTACGGATTTTGATTTTATTGTAAATTACAAAAATCTTGAAACATTGCTGACACTTTTTAAAGAACGGTTAAAGCCGGAAGGCAAAGTGTGGTTGTTTATTGATGAAATACAAAATATTGCCGGATGGGAGCATTTTGTAAATTCTCACTCGCAGGATTTTGTCGATAATTATGAAATTTTTATTAGCGGATCAAATTCTAAAATGTTGTCCGGCGAATTGGCAAGCTTATTGTCGGGACGTTATGTGTGTTTTGAAATATTTCCATTTAGCTTTACAGAATATAAGAGCCTGATGCAAAAAGAAGCAACAAAGCAAAGTTATATTGATTATATGGAAAGCGGTGCTTTACCGGAATTATTTGTGTTGCCCAATGAAGAAACACGAAGGAATTATGTTTCCACAATAAAAGATACTGTATTATTACGCGACATTATACAACGCCACAGTATCAAGGATCCGAAATTATTAGAAGACGTTTTTGTATATTTAGTGAACAATGCTTCTAATTTTACGACTATCGCCAATATTGTGAATTATTTTAAAAGTCATGGCCGCAAAACAACTTACGATACGCTTTCCAATTATTTAAGTTATATAGAAGACACTTTTTTGATACATCGGGCAGAACGCTATGACATTCGCGGAAAGGACACCATATTGGGAAATTGTAAATATTATATCAACGATTTGTCGTTTAAGAATTATCTTTATTCCGGTTTTGGTTATGGGACGGGGCATAAGTTAGAGAATCTTATTTATCTTGAATTGCGCAGGGCCGGTTACGAGGTATATGTGGGGACATTGCGTAATAAAGAAGTTGATTTTGTTGCTAAAAAAGGGGATAGCTTGCTGTATCTGCAATGTGCATATTTACTCGCTGATGAACGAACATTACAGCGAGAGTATGCGCCGCTATTGGCTATTCCTGATAATCAATTTAAGATGCTTGTTTCTCTCGATGATGTTGCACTTCCCTCAAATGGTGGCATTAGTCATGTGCAAGCATGGAGGTTGGCAGAAGTATTAAAATCATTTGATAAAATGTAAAAACTTTTATATCAATTTATAAACTCAACCGATAAATATATGAAAAGTTTTGGAAGCGATAATCATTCGGGCGTACATCCCGACATTCTGAAAGCCATTGCAACGGCTAATGTTGAACACGATTTAGCCTACGGCGATGATAAAGTTACTGCACGTCTGCAGCAACTGTTTAAACAACTGTTCGGCGAACAAGCGGTGGCTATTCCTGTGTTTAACGGCACGGGCGCCAATGTGGTTTGCCTGCAAGCCATGACTCGCCCGCACCACGGCATTATCTGTGCCGAAACAGCCCACATCAATGTGGATGAGTGCGGCGCTCCGGAAAACTATACGGGCTGCAAGTTGCTTACTGTTCCCACAGCCGATGGTAAATTAACGCCCGACATTGTGAAAAAGCATTTTGGAGCCTTCGGTGTTCAGCATCATTCGCAACCGAAGGTAATTTCCATTTCGCAAACCACAGAGTTGGGCACCTTATATATGCCTGCCGAAATTAAGGCGTTAGCCAATTTGGCACACGCGCACGATATGTACTTACATATCGACGGCTCGCGTTTATCCAATGCAGCAGCAGCTTTGAATATACCTTTCCGTGCTTTTACCACCGATTGCGGCGTGGATGCATTCTCATTCGGCGGCACCAAATGCGGCCTGCTGATGGGCGAAGTGGTGGTACTCTTGCGTCCTGAATTATCGCGCGATGCCTTGTATATACGTAAACAAGCCATGCAGCTTTATTCCAAGATGCGCTTTATGTCGGCACAGTTCGAAGCCTTTCTTGCCAACGATTTATGGGAAACCTTAGCCTCGCACGGTAACCGCATGGCAGCTTTGCTGGGCGGAGAATTAGCTAAATTACCCAATGTTAAATTAGCCTATCCCGTACAAGCCAATGGCGTGTTTGTTGCTATGCCGCGCAAAGTTATTGATGCGCTGCTGAAAGAATATTTCTTCTATGTATGGAACGAAGAACGGAACGAAATCCGCCTGATGTGTTCATTCGACACTACAGAGGAAGATATTAGAAACTTTTTGGCAACCGCGAAAAAAGTGACGAGTGACGGGTAACGGGTAACGAGTGAAAGGTACAAGGTAAAGGGTAAAAACTAATTTAAGAATTCAATAACTTTATAAACTTTCAACTCATAACCTATAATTCATAACTCATAAATTGCTTCACGCTTTACGACAAAATGAAAAACTTCGCTGCCATAGACTTTGAAACCGCCAACGGCCAACCTTGCAGCGTGTGTAGCGTGGGTGTAATAATTGTGCGCGGCGGACGGGTAGAGAAAGAAATATACAACTTGATTCGCCCGCGCCCCAATGTTTACAGCTATTGGAATACCTGTGTACACGGACTAACCTGTGACGACACCGATGAGGCGCCCGATTTTCCGGAAGTGTGGGCAAGCATTGTACCGCTTATTGCCGATTTGCCTTTGGTGGCTCACAACAGCCCTTTCGATGAGGGCTGCCTAAAAGCCGTACACGCGCTTTACCGAATTCCTTATCCCGACTACACTTTTTACTGCACCTGCCGCGCTTCGCGGAAAAAGTTCGGCAAATTGTTACCCAACCACAAACTGCCGACAGTAGCAGCTCATTGTGGTTTCAACCTCAACCAGCACCATCACGCTTTGGCCGATGCGAGGGCCTGTGCGGTGATTGCTGCACGGATTTTATAACACTTTATTAAATACCATATCACCACCAAAGATCATCGTATTGCCGGATATTATTCCTGCAGCAGCTTTGGAAATTTCATATTCTTCTAATGCCGGAGTCATATTGATATTATATAATACCAAAATTGCCGATAAGATGTGCCTCGGCGTTGAGACCATCAATAGTTATCGTAAAAACCTGTTTCTCAAATTACAAGCCCGAAATACTGCTATTTTGGTAAAAATGGCGTTTGAGCAGAAACTCATATAATTTAAAATTTAAAGATTAAAGATTTAAATCTTTGCCATTCACGCTATATATATTTATAATCAAGATGTTAGTAGTTTTACGATGGATGTGAGATTAGGATTAAGAGCAAAAAATTTTGGGGTTTTGAAAAAAAAGCGTATATTTGCCGTCCCAAATGCGGAAGTAGCTCAGTTGGTAGAGCACGACCTTGCCAAGGTCGGGGTCGCGAGTTCGAGCCTCGTTTTCCGCTCAAAACCTCGAAAGGCATTAAGAGCCAACAATTTGCAACAACAAGTTGTTGGCTCTTGCGTTAAAATCGTAACAGTATCGCAACAAATAACTTTTTTTAGAAATCTCAGAAATCTAAAAAAAAATGTCAGTACAATCTAACATTTTTTTATTTTTGCGCAAATCTAAACAATGCCTACCGACGAGCTGATTCTTCAACTTTTTTCCGATGAAAAAACACGTGAACGTGCCTTTGAAATGCTCGTCAAAAAGTATCAAAGAGATGTATATCAAAATGTTCGACGAATTGTAGGGCTGCACGATGATACTAACGATGTTTCGCAAAATGTCTTCATAAAAATTTGGCGACACTTGGCACAATTTCGCGGAGAGTCGAGTTTGAAAACATGGATTTTGAGAATTTGTACCAATGAATCGTTAACTTTTATAGAAAAAAGAAAAAAACTCCTCCACTTAGCCGATGACTCCTACAC